>JAICJK010000067.1 GCA_025928415.1 Solirubrobacteraceae bacterium
CGCCCGCCCGGCCGGCGGAGGCCGCCCGCGCGGGCGGGCCGCCTTCTCCCGCGGCGGCCCAGGCGCGGCAGCTCGCGCGCCTGGACATCGGGATCGCCGACCAGAAGACCACGATGTTCTACGACCCGCGCTTCGCGGCCCTGCACGTGCGCCACGCGCGCCTGGTGATCCCGTGGGACGTGCTCAGCGTCGGCTGGCAGCGCCAGCTGCTGGACAACTGGGTCAAGTCCGCCGCGCTCGCCCACGTCAGCCCGCTGCTGACCTTCGGGCACTCCCGGCGGCCGGGGCGCCGGCGCCAGCTCCCGAGCCCGAAGCGCCTGCGCACCGAGTTCCTGCGGCTGCGCAAGCGCTACCCCGCCGTGCGCGAGTGGGCGACGTGGAACGAGCCCAACCACTGCGGCGAGCCGCTGTGCCACAAGCCCGAGCTCGCGGCGCGCTACTACGACGCCCTGCGCCGGGCGTGTTCGCGCTGCACGATCCTGGCCGCCGAGGTCCTCGACATGCCGAACATGGCGCGCTGGGTCAAGGCGTTCCGCCGCGCGGCCCGGGTCGAGCCGCGCTACTGGGGCCTGCACAACTACATCGACGCCAACCGCTTCCGGACCACCGGCACCCGCAGGCTGCTGGCCGCCACGCGCGGCCAGATCTGGTTCACCGAGACCGGCGGCGTCGTGTTCCGCCGGACCACGGGCAAGGTGCGCTTCCACGAGTCGCCGAGGCACGCCGCCCACGCCGTGAGCTGGGTCTTCCGGCGCCTCGTGCCGCTCAGCCCGCGGGTCACGCGCGTCTACCTGTACCACTGGGATCGCACGGACACGGCCGACAACTGGGACTCGGCGCTGCTGACCCCCGCCGGCCGTCCGCGGCCGGCCTTCGCGGTGCTCGAGCGCGAGGTGCGCCAGGTGACCGCGGCGCGCGAGCGCGCGGCCGCGCTCGCCGCGACCCGGCGGTAGCCCGCGCCCGCCGTGCCGACGGTCGCCGTCATCTCGGACACCCACCTCCCGCGGGGCTCGCGCAGGCTGCCGGACCGCTGCCTGGAGCTGCTGGGCGCCGCCGACCTGATCCTGCACGCCGGCGACCTCGCGACGGCCCGCGTGCTCGAGGACCTCCGCGCGCTGGGGCCGCCCGTGCACGCGGTGCACGGCAACGTCGACGAGCCCGCGCTGACGGCGGCGCTCCCGGCGCAGCTGCGGGTCGACGTCGAGCAGGTGTGCTTCGGGATGCTCCACGACGCCGGCCCCGCCGCGGGCCGCCTGGCGCGCCTGCAGCGCCGGTTCGGCGACTGCGACGCCGTCGTCTTCGGCCACTCGCACATCCCGCTGCACGAGCACGACGCCGGCGCCGCCTTTCAGATCTTCAACCCGGGCAGCCCGACCGACCGGCGCCGGCAGCCCCGCCACACGATGGGGCTGGCCCGCGTGCGCGGCGGCGAGGTGGGCTTCGAGCTCGTGGCGCTCGACTGATCCCGGGCGGCCCAGGCGCTACAGGCTCCGCCGCGGCGGCCGATGACGCGGGTGTGGACGACCGAGGGCCGCTCCCGCGCGACGGGTTCGCGCTGACGTTCCGCGCCGGGACGCTGAAGACCGGCGTGTGGCCGACGATCGTCGTCTGCCTGAACTGCGTCATCTACTTCCTCATGACGTGGGACCGGCCCCACCGCCCGCTGCTGACCGCGCTCGTCGCCTCGGCGGTCGTCTCGACGGTCGTCATCGCGCGGCTGCCGATGGAGCGCATCCTGCGGGGCGCGTGGTGCGAGCCGTTCTTCCTGAGCTGGAGCGCCGGGGTGATCGGGATCGTCGCCGCCGCGACGGCGCTGGACGGCGGCTCGGGCAGCCCGATGGTGGTGCTGTTCTTCCTGCCGCTCGTCTACGCCGCCCTCTCCTACCCGCTCGGCTCGATGGTCGTCGTCGGGGCCCTCGACCTCGCCGCGTTCGGCGCGGTCGCCGCGACCACCGCCGGC
Source organism: Solirubrobacteraceae bacterium (assembly GCA_025928415.1). Taxonomy (GTDB): domain Bacteria; phylum Actinomycetota; class Thermoleophilia; order Solirubrobacterales; family Solirubrobacteraceae; genus Paraconexibacter. The sequence goes on from JAICJK010000067.1 coordinate 1,961, forward strand.
CGCTCGGACGAGCAGGCCTTCCTGTTCGCCGCCGCGATCGTCAACGCCGCCTGGATCTGCGCCTGGCAGAGCCGCAACCACGACGACCACCGCCGCCAGCTCGACCGCGCGTCGCGCACCGACCCGCTGACCGGTTGCCTGAACCGCCGCGGCTTCGAGGAGCGCTTCGGCGCCGAGCTGTCGCGCGCGCGCCGGGAGGGCACCGAGGTCGCCCTGGTGCTCATCGACCTCGACCACTTCAAGGCCGTCAACGACCAGCAGGGCCATGCCGCCGGCGACCGCCTGCTGTGCTGGGTCGCCGACCGGCTGCGCGACGACCTGCGCGCGGAGGACATGGTCGCCCGCCTCGGCGGAGACGAGTTCGCCCTGCTGCTCGTGGGGACCGAGGCGTCGGTCGGCGTCGAGCGCGTCGCGGCCGCGCTGGCCGAGCGCGCCCCCGCCAGCGTCGGCGTCGCCGTCTTCCCCGGCGACGGCGTCGACCAGGAGGACCTGCACCGCGTCGCCGACGTGGACCTCTACGCCCGCAAGAACGGCCGCCGCCAGCCGCCGGCCGAGGCGCGCCGCGAGCTGAGCTGGGCGGCGGCGCTGGCCGCGGCCGTGGACGAGCGGATGGCCGTGCAGCACGAGCACTCCCACGCCGTCGCGCAGTACGCGGCGGGCGTCGCCGGCGAGCTGGGTTGGGCGCCGGAGACCATCGACCGGCTGCGCCTGGCGGCGATGCTGCACGACGTCGGCAAGGTGCGCGTGCCCGAGGCGATCCTGCGCAAGCCCGCGCCCCTGACCGAGTCGGAGTGGCTGGAGATCGCCAAGCACCCGGTGGTCGGCGCGGAGATCGTCGCGCGCGTCGAAGGCCTCTCCGAGATCGGCCCGTGGATCCGCCACTCCCACGAGCGCCTCGACGGCGGCGGCTACCCCGACGGCCTGCGCGGCGAGGACATCCCGCCCGCATCCCGGATCCTGCTCGTGGCCGACGCCTTCGACGCGATGACCAGCGACCGCTCCTACCGCCTCGCGATGGCGCCGGACGCGGCCATGGCCGAGCTCGAGCGCCACGCCGGCACGCAGTTCGACCCGTCGTGCGTCGCCGCCCTGCGGACGCACCTCGCGCGCGGCCCGCTGGCCGGCGCGCCCGCCGCCGTCTGAGCGACGGCCGCTAAGAGCCCGTTCAGAAAGCGGTTCCGGACTCCCGGCCGGGGAGCGCGTGCAGCGGCCAAGCGCCGACTGTCACAAGGGTGTTACAAAGTCCGCAGATCCTGCTAGGGTGGTCGCACGGTCAGCCCGGGGCGGGTCCTGTCCCGAGACCTGAGAGCCCGCGCGCCAGCGCGGGCGTTCGCGTCTATAGGCTCCCGCCCCCGCCGCCACCCCGCCATGCCCGATCCCCTCGATCACGACGACGCCGCCGATGAGCACCCCATCCCCGAAGAAGCCGCCGATGCGCGGCGCCGTGGCGGGGATGATGATCGTCGGCAGCCTCGTCGCCTGGGGCCTCGTCGGGCTCGGCGCCGGGGCGCTGCTGGGTGTCACCGCGCTGGGGCTCGTCCTCGGCCTGTTCGTGGGCCTCGCCGCCGGGACCTTCGGTGTCTACTCCCGCTTCCGTGATCTCTGACCCGCTCGCCGCCTTCCGCTGGATCGACGTGGTCCTGGTGGTCGCGGCGGCGCCGTTCGTGCTGCTCACGGGCCTGCCCGCGCTCGGCTACGTCGTGGGCGCGGTGGCGTGGATCGTGACGCGCGTGCTCGCCCACCTCGTGGAGCGCCGCGCGCAGGCCTCGAAGGACCCGAAGACGGTCGCCGGCCTGACGCTGTTCACGGGCTTGGGACGCGCCTGGCTCCTGGGCCTTACCATCCTCGTCGTCGGCCTGGCGGGGGCACGGGAGGACGGCCTGACCGCCGCGATCCTGATCGCCGCCGCCTTCACGACGTACCTCATCACCGGCATCGCCATCCGCCCGCAGAGAAGGAAGCCCTCCAGCTCATGAGCAACCGTCGCAAGGTCGGGCTCGGCATCGCCGGGTTCTACGTGTTCGCGATCGTGGTGCTGGTCGCCATCTTCGGCGTGACCCGGCGCGACAACCCGAGCTTCAAGCCGCAGGAGGAGTTCCGGCTGCTCACCTGGTTCAACCTGCCCGGGCCGCTGGACTTCAACAAGGCCGTGATGTACCTGATCATCGCGGGGATCCTCACGGTGGTGACGATGCTCTACATCGCCAACCGCATGCAGGCGCGGCCCAACCGCACGCAGACGACGGTCGAGCTCCTGTTCAACCTGATGCGCGACAACATCACGCGCGGGAACATGGAGGACCGGATGGCGGCGAAGTGGTTCCCGTTCGTCGGGGCGCTGTTCCTGTTCATCTGGTACTCGAACCTCATCGGGTACATCCCGCTGCCCACGAACGCCGGCGAGAAGTTCGACCTCTTCGGGGCGAAGATCCCCGCGTTCGCGATCTACGCGGCGACGGCGAACATCTCGGTGCCGCTGATCCTCGCGGTCGTCGTCTTCGTCTCCTACAACATCGAGGGCGTCCGGGCCAAGGGCGGGGTCGGCTACCTCAAGAGCCTCGTCCCGTCGGGCGTCACCGGCGGGATGGCGGTCTTCGTCTTCATCCTCGAGTTCGTCTCGAACTGCATGCGGCTGATCTCGCTCTCCGTGCGTCTGTTCGCCAACATCCTGGCGGGGCACCTGATCATCCTGTTCATGTCCGGCGGCCTGGCCGTGCTGCTCGGCCTCGAGGTCCTCGGCTGGATCGCGCTGCCCTTCGGGATCGCGCTGTTCCTGTTCGAGGTCGGCATCGTCGCCACCCTGCAGGCCTTCATCTTCGCCACCCTGTCGGCCATCTACCTCGGCGGCGCGGTCGCCGAGTCGCATTGAACCCCAAAGGAGCGCTTGTCTCGTGCACACCTTCCTGTCCTTCATCTCGATCCTGGCCCAGGCGGGCGGCGATGCCACCGGCGTGAAGGCCGGCCGGGCGATCGCCCTCGGCGTGGGCGGCGGCCTCGGCGCCGTCGGCGCCGGCATCGGCATCGGCACCATCTTCGGCAGCGTCATCGAGTCCGTCACCCGCCAGCCCGAGATGCGCGACGAGATCACCTCGATCCAGTGGCTGGGCTTCGCGCTCACCGAGGCGTGCTTCTTCTACGGCCTCGTCGCGGGCCTGATCGCCTTCTTCCTCTAGGCCGGGATGCTCGCCACCACGCACATCCTCGCCGCGAAGGAGTCGAGCGGCAGCTTCCTGGTCTCGCCCAACGTCGGGCTCATGATCTGGACGCTGATCGTCTTCGGCGTCTCGCTGTTCGTGCTCGCCAAGTTCGCGTTCCCGCGGATCGCGGAGGCACTGGACAAGCGCCAGCGCCTGATCGAGGACTCGATCGACACGGCCGAGCGCACGAGGTCCGAGGCCGCGGAGCTGCTCGAGGAGTACCGGGCGCGGCTCACCGAGGCCCGGCAGCAGGCCGACGAGATCGTGGCCCGCGCGCGCAAGGCCGGCGAGGTCCACGAGCGCGAGGCGACGGAGACCGGCAAGGCCAAGCGCGAGGAGCTGCTCCAGCAGGCGCGGCGGGACATCCAGACCGAGACGCAGCGCGCGATCCAGGAGATCCGCGCCGAGGTGGCCGACCTCACCGTCCGCGCCACCGAGAAGGTCACCCGCAAGACGCTCACCGAGGAGGACCAGCGGCGCCTCGTCGAGGAGGCGCTCGGCGAGCTCGACTTCACCGCCCTCGGCGGCGAGCGGGTCAACTAGCCCATGGAGGAGATCGCCCAGGTCTACGCGCGCTCGCTGTTCGAGGTGGGCAAGGAGCACGGGACGCTCGACGTCGTCCGCGAGCAGCTCGGCCAGTTCGCCGACGCGCTCTCCGACAGCCACGAGCTGTCGACGTTCTTCTTCTCGCCCTACTTCTCCACGCCGGAGAAGGAGGACGGGCTGGACCGGACGCTCCAGGACGCGGACCCGTCGCTGGTCAACTTCCTCAAGCTGCTGATCGAGAACCACCGCGTGCCGGCCGTCTTCCGCATCCGGCGCGAGCTCGACCGCCTGTGGGAGGAGGAGAACCGCCTCCTGCCCGTGCAGATCACCAGCGCCGTGGCGCTCGACGCGGCCACCGTGGACCGCGTGGGCCGCGAGATCGGCGAGCAGACCGGCCGCCGCGTCGAGCTGAGCACGACCGTCGACCCCGACGTCCTCGGCGGCATCGTCCTGCGCGTGGGCAACCAGATCCTCGACGCCTCCATCCGCAACCGACTCGACCAGCTTCGCCGCCAGGTGGCGAAGGCATAGGAGCCCCTGACCCATGCAGATCAAGCCAGACGAGATCACCTCCATCCTCAAGAGCCGCATCGAGGGCCTCGACGCCGGCCAGGCCGAGCTCACCGAGGTCGGCACGGTGCTGTCGGTCGCCGACGGCATCGCGCGCGTCCACGGCCTCGACAACTGCATGTCGTTCGAGATGCTCGACCTGCCGCACGACGTCACCGGCCTGGCGCTCAACCTCGAGTCCGACAACGTGGGCGTCGTGCTGTTCGGCGACTGGGAGCGGATCGTCGAGGGCGACACGGTCAAGCGCACGGGCCACCTGCTCGAGATCCCGGTCGGCGAGGGGCTGCTGGGGCGCATCGTCTCCCCGCTCGGCCAGCCGCTGGACGGCAAGGGCGACATCGCCACGACGGAGGTCCGCCCGGCCGAGTTCAAGGCCCCGGGCGTCGTCCAGCGCCAGTCGGTCAAGGAGCCGATGCAGACGGGCCTGAAGGCGATCGACTCGATGATCCCGATCGGCCGCGGCCAGCGCGAGCTGATCATCGGCGACCGCCAGACCGGGAAGACCGCGATCGCGATCGACACGATCATCAACAACAAGGACGAGGACGTCATCTCGGTCTACGTGGCCATCGGCCAGCGCATGGCCACTGTCGTCGCCCTGGCCGAGACGCTCGCCGAGGCGGGCGCCATGGACAAGACGATCATCGTCGCGGCCGCCGCCGACGAGGCCGCGCCGATCAAGTTCATGGCCCCGTACGCGGGCGCCGCGATGGCCGAGCACTTCCTCTACCAGGGCGGGCACACGCTCGTGGTCTACGACGACCTCACCAAGCACGCCTACGCCTACCGGCAGATGTCGCTGCTGCTGCGCCGCCCGCCGGGCCGCGAGGCCTACCCCGGCGACGTGTTCTACCTGCACTCCCGCCTGCTGGAGCGCGCGGTCAAGCTCAACGACGAGCTCGGCGGCGGGTCGATGACCGCCCTGCCGATCATCGAGACGCAGGCCGGCGACGTGTCGGCGTACATCCCGACCAACGTCATCTCGATCACCGACGGCCAGATCTTCCTGGAGCCGAAGCTCTTCTACTCGGGCGTGCGCCCGGCCATCAACGTCGGCATCTCGGTGTCCCGGGTGGGCGGCTCGGCGCAGGTCGCCCCGATGCGGAAGGTCGCGGGCCGCCTGAAGCTCGAGCTGTCGCAGTACCGCGACCTGGAGGCGTTCTCGCAGTTCGGCTCCGACCTGGACGCCGACACCCAGCGCACGCTGGCCCGCGGCGAGCGCCTGGTCAAGACGCTCAACCAGGACGAGCGCTCGCCGCTGCCGGTCGAGGAGCAGGTCGTCCAGGTCTACGCGGCCACGAACGGCTTCCTGGACCGGATCGACGCCGACAAGGTGCCGGACTTCCTCGACGGCCTGTCCCAGCGGCTGCGGTCGGAGTCCCGCGACGTCCTGGAGGCGATCGCCGGCGGCGACTGGTCCGACGACACGCAGGAGAAGGTGCGCGCCGCGCTCGAGCAGTACGCCGACGACTTCGGCTACGACCTCGACGAGGAGGGCGGCGCGCTCGAGGAGGGCGAGAGCGACCGGGTGCGCGACCGCGAGACCGCCGCGTCCGGCGACGGCCCCTCCGAGCCCGCCGACGCGGACGAGGCGCAGGAGCGCGAGGAGGTCGCGACGGCTTGAGCGCGAATCGCTTCGCGATCCGGGGCGGATTCGCTGCGCGAATCCGCCGGATGGCGGGAACATCATGAGTCAGAGGGACGTCAAGAACCGCATCGCGTCCGTCCAGAACATCGCCAAGATCACCCGGGCGATGGAGATGGTGGCGGCCGCGCGCCTGCGCCGGGCCGAGCAGCGCATCACCGCGCTGCGGCCCTACGCGGGCGCGATCCGCCGCATGACCCGGCAGGCCGCCGACGCCGCCGGGACCGAGCTGTCGTCGCTGCCCGTCCTGAGCCGCCACGAGCGCGAGGCGACCGTCGCGATCCTCCTGGTCACCGGCGACCGCGGGCTGGCCGGCGCGTTCAACTCGCAGATCCTGCGCGCGGGGATCCGCGCCGCGCAGCAGCACGAGGGCGACGGCAAGCAGATCTCGTTCTACGCCTCGGGCCGCCGCGGCGTGTCCTCGCTGGCCTTCCGCGGGCGCGAGGCCGCCGGGGCCTACCAGGGGTTCACCGACCGCCCGTCCTATGCGGACGCGCGGCAGATCGCCCAGGACCTCGTGACCGCCTACGTCGACGGCGACGTCGATCGCGTGGAGATCTTCTACAACGGCTACATCTCGCCGCTGTCGCAGGTCGTGCGCCGCGAGACGCTGCTGCCGCTGCAGGAGGCCACGATCCTCGAGGGCGACGAGGACCAGGAGGGCTCCGAGGAGCAGGACGCGCCGGCGAGCGCCGGCGAGCACGAGAAGCACGCGCTGGTCGACTACGAGCCCGACCCGGCGGAGATCCTGCAGCGCCTCGTCCCCGACTACGTCGAGATCTCGATCTACCGCGCGCTGCTCGAGTCCACGGCGTCGGAGCACGGCGCGCGCATGACCGCGATGCGCAACGCGTCGGAGAACGCCGGCGAGGTCATCGAGGACCTCACGCTCGAGATGAACCGGGCCCGCCAGGCCGAGATCACCCAGGAAATCATGGAGGTCGTCGCCGGCGCCGAGTCGCTCGTGTGACGTCGTCCGGAGATCGCCGCTTGCGGTGATCGCGTGTGACGTCGTCCGGAGATCGCCGCTTGCGGTGATCGAAGGCCGAAACCCCCTCTTAATCAGGAGAACCACCGAACATGGAAGCCGCCACGCAGGGCCCCGAGCAGGCCACCAAGCA
>JAICJK010000557.1 GCA_025928415.1 Solirubrobacteraceae bacterium
ACCTTCCACGCGCTCAACAACAAGCGCTACGGCACCAGCGTCGTGGCCGGCGTCACCCCGGGCAAGGGCGGCCAGGACGTCGAGGGCGTCCCGGTGTTCAACACCTTCCACGACGCCGTGGGCCAGACCGGCGCGAACACCGCGATGATCTTCGTCCCGCCGCGCTTCGCCGCCGACTCGATCCTCGAGGCCGAGGACGCCGGCATCGCCACGATCATCTGCATCACCGAGGGCATTCCCGCCCACGACGAGCTGCGCGTCTACACGCACCTGAAGCGCAACCCCGGCGTGCGGCTCATCGGCCCCAACTGCCCGGGAGTGCTGTCGCCGGGCAAGGCGAACGTCGGGATCATCCCCGCGGCGTTCTTCAAGGAGGGCAACGTCGGCGTGGTGTCGCGCTCGGGCACGCTCACCTACCAGATCGGCAACGAGCTGGCCCAGCGCGGCTTCGGCAACTCGTCGATCGTCGGCATCGGCGGCGACCCGGTGCCGGGGTCCTCGTTCATCGACGTCATCGAGCTGTTCGAGGCGGATCCGGAGACCGAGCTGATCGTGATGAGCGGCGAGATCGGCGGCGACGCCGAGGAGCGCGCCGCGGAGTACATCGGCGAGCACGTCACCAAGCCGGTCGTCGGCTACATCGCCGGCTTCACCGCGCCGCCGGGCAAGACCATGGGCCACGCCGGCGCGATCGTCTCGGGCTCGCAGGGCACCGCGGTCGCCAAGGCCGAGGCCCTGGAGGCCAAGGGCGTCAGGGTCGGCCGCACGCCGACGCAGGTCGCCGAGATCGCCGTCGAGATCCTCGGCGGCTGACGGCGCCGGGGGCGCTCGCCGCGCCGCGCGGCCGGCGCCCGGGGTGCTGATAGATTCGCCGCGTGAGCCAGCCCGACGTGACCGCGACGCTCGCGGATCTCGAGCGCAAGCTCGCCGCCCTGGAGCAGACGCTGGCCACCGCCGCGGCCCCGCCGCCGCCTCCTCCGCCGCCGCCCGTCGCCGCGCCGGTCGCTGCCCCGGAGCCGTCCGCTCCGCCGGTCCCGGCCGTCGAGGCCCGGCAGGCGCTGGACGCGCTGGAGCAGGTGCGCGACCGCTTCGTCCGCGCCGCCGACGAGCTCATCGCCGCCCATCGCGCGATCCTCGACCGCCTCGAGCAGGCGGCGGCCGCGCCCGAGGAGCCGGCCGTCGACGGCCACGTGACCGTCGAGATCTCGCCGGTCGGCGAGCTCGCGACGCTCACCGGCTTCGAGCACGCGCTCGCGCGGGTGACCGGCGCCCGCGGCGCGCGGATGCGCTCCTTCCAGGACGGGCGCGCGCTGTTCGACCTCGAGCTGACGACCCGGATCGTCCTGGGCACGGAGCTGCGCGCGACCGCGCCCGTCCCGTTCCGCGTGGCCTCGGCGACCCCCACCCACGTCGCCATCGCCCTCGGCGGCCAGGGTGCCTGAGGGCCGCCCCTCCGCCCGCCACCGCCCGCTCTGGCTCATCACGCTGGTCCTGGCGGTGCTGCTCGTGCTCGCCGCGGTCTTCGCGCGCTTCCTGGTCGCGCCGCTGGCCGTCCTGACCGCCGTGTACGTCGGCTTCCTGGTGCTCGACCACCGCCGCCGCGACGGACCCGGGCCGCCGCGCCCCGGCGCGTGAGCGGCGCGGGGCGCTGCTAGCGTCGCCTCCCCGTGCCCGATCCCCGCGCCAGCTCCGCCTCGATCGAGGACCTCGTGCGCGACATCGTCGCCACGGCGCGGCGCGCCGCCGACGACGTCCGCCGCGAGGTCGAGGGCGAGGCCGCGCGGCGCGCCGCGAAGGTCCGCCTCGACGCCGAGGAGGCCGCCGAGCGCACGCTGCGCGAGGCGCACGCCGAGGCGGACACGCTGCTGCAGGAGGCCCACGCCCGCGCCGCGGCGTTCGCCGCGCACCGCACCGCCAGGATCGCCGCGCTGACCGACGGGCTGATCGCGCGGGCCGAGGCGCTCGAGGGGCGCCTGGACCAGGCCGCCGGGCTGCGGGCGGCGCTGGACGAGCTCGTCGGGGCGCTCGAGGCGGCCGCGCGGGCGGCGACGGCCGAGGCGGCGCGCCCCGCGCGCT
>JAICJK010000500.1 GCA_025928415.1 Solirubrobacteraceae bacterium
AGGACGTCGGGGCGCCTGAGCTGGAACATGAGGAACATGTGCGCCGTCCACGCGCCGATGCCCTTGACGGCGACGAGCTCGGCGAGCACCGCGTCGTCGTCGAGCTCGTCGAGGCGGTCGAGCTCGAGCTCCCCGTCGCGGACGTGCTCGGCCAGCGAGCGCAGGAAGACGACCTTCATCCGGGAGAGCCCGACGGCCGCGCGCAGCTCCTCCGGGTCCTGCGCCAGCACCTCGTCGGGCGTCGGGAAGCGCCCGCCGAAGCGCTCGGCCAGGCGGCCGTTGATCGCGCGGGCGGCGTGCACCGAGACCTGCTGGCCGACGATCGAGCGCACGAGCGCGCCGTAGTGCTCGAGCACGGGGTAGCGCCCGCCGCGCGACGGGTCCTCCACGATCTCGAGGCCGCCCTGCACGGCCAGGGCGTCGAGCAGGCCCGCCAGGACGGGGTCGGCGGCGCGCAGGTGGTCGGCGGCGCCCGCCGCGGCCGGGGCGGCGCCGCCGGCGCTCACGTCAGGGCGACGGTCAGCGACTCGCCGTCGAGGGCGTCGACGGCGCGCTTGAGCGACGTGCGGATCGTCGTGAACGACGGGGTGTCGCGCGCGGTCCAGGCCGAGGCCTCCGTGCCGCGGAGGCGGTGCACGAGGTCGAGGAACGCGGCGACGTCGTCGGTGTCGAAGGCGACGACGAACTCCTGGTCGTCGAGCCCGAAGGAGTACGTCGTGTGGTTGTCGACGTTGGGGTACTCCTTGCCGATGCGGATGTGGTCCTGCATGACGCGCCAGCGCTCGTCGGCCGGCAGCGCGTACCAGGCGCGCGTCTTCACGAACGGGTAGACGAACAGGTATTTGCCCGTGAACGGCCGGGCGACGAACCGCTGCTCCTCGGAGTACTCGCTGCTCTTGCGCAGCCCGAGGTACGAGTAGGGCTGCGTGCACCACTTCGCCAGGCCGCTCTGCGCCAGCACGACGTGGAACTCGTGGATGCGGTCCAGGTTCTCCGTCTCGGCGACGAGCATCAGGTCCGCGTCGCCCCGCGTGCCGACCAGCGAGAAGCTCTGCAGCAGGTGGTCGGTCCCGAAGTCCTCGCAGGCCGCGATGAACTCCGCCTTGTCCTGGGCGCGCTGCTCGGCGGGCAGGCGCCGCCATGCCGGGTCCATCTTCAGGAACGTGTACTTGACGACGTGCCGGGCGGCCGGGGCAGGAGATGGACTGGTCACCCCAGAAAGGGTAGTCGGTGCGACCGTCGCCGCTCCGAGACTCGCGCGCACGCGCCGCGCCCGCGTTAAGACGGGTTATCCCCCCACAGGCCCGCCAGGTTCGAGGCTAGGATTGTCGTGATGCGCATCGCGCTCGTGTCTCCGTACTCGTGGTCCTATCCCGGTGGGGTCACGCGGCACATCGAGGCTCTCTCACAGGAGCTCCTGGCCTCCGGGCACCACGTCCGGGTCCTCACGCCCTACGACCCGCCGGACCGCCGCTCGGCGCGGCTGCACCGCGGCCACTGGCCCGAGGCGCGCGAGCCCGCCGGCCACGTCGTCCCGCTCGGCCGCTCGATGGGGTTCCCCGCCAACGGCGCGGTCTCCAACCTGACCGGGACGCCGGCCTCCGTCGCGGCGCTGCGCCGCGAGCTGGCCCGGGGGCGCTTCGACGTCGTGCACCTGCACGAGCCGGTCGCGCCCACCGCGGGCTGGGACACGCTGTGCGCGAGCGACCTCCCGCTCGTCGGCACGTTCCACTGCTACTCCGACAACATCGTCTCCAACGGCATCGCCAACTTCATGGGCGCCCGCCGGCGGCTGAACCGGCTGCGCGTGCGCATCGCCGTCTCCGAGGCCGCGGCGTGGACGGGCCGGCGGTTCTTCGGCGGGCACTACCGGGTCATCCCCAACGGCGTCGACGTCCCCGAGGACCCGCTCGCGCTGCGGCCGGACGGCCCGACCTCGTCCGACGGCGTCCTGCGGATCGCCTTCGTCGGCCAGGCCGTGGACCGCAAGGGGCTGCCGGTCCTGCTGCGCGCCTTCGAGGCGCTGCGCGACCACGTCCCCGCCACGCTGACCATCGTGGGCGCCGGCCCCGAGGACGTCGCCCCGGTCCTCTCCGACCCGCGCGGCGTCACCGCGCTGGGCAAGGTGGACGACGCGACGAAGGTCGCCGTGCTGCGGTCGGCCGACGTGCTCTGCGCGCCGTCGCTGGGCGGGGAGAGCTTCGGCATGGTGCTCACCGAGGCGTTCGCCGCCGGCACGCCCGTCGTCGCCTCCCGCATCGCGGGCTACCAGGACGTCGTGCGCGACGGCGTGGACGGCGTGCTCGTCCCCCGCGGCGACGCGACGGCGCTGGCCGAGACGCTCCGCGACCTCGCGCTCGCGCCCGGGCGCCGCGCCGCGATGGCGCGCGAGGCCGCGGACCACGCCCAGCGCTACGCCTGGCCGGCCGTCGCCGCAGAGGTCGCCCAGGCCTACGAGGACGCCCTGGCCGTCCCCGCTCCCGCGACCGCCCACGCCCGCCTGGCCGTGCGCGCCGGACTGGCGCCCGCCGACGGGCGGCCCAGGGTGCCGGCGCGCCGGATGCCCTCGCTGGAGCCCGATG
>JAICJK010000368.1 GCA_025928415.1 Solirubrobacteraceae bacterium
AGCGGCCCGCCCGCGCCGCGTCATAGAGTCCCGCGCGTGAGCGTCGTCAGCGCCAAGGCCCTCGCCCCGTGGACCGCCCAGGTCCGGGCCGAGGCCGTGCGCGCGTTCGACGCCGCCCACCCCGGCCTGACGTGGGCGCCCGCGGTCGCCGTGATCGCCGCGCTGGACGAGGCCGCGAGCATCGGCGACGTGGTCGCGGCCGTCCCGCCGCAGGCCTGCGGCGTGCAGGTCGACACGCTGGTCATCGACGACGGCAGCAGCGACGCGACCGCCGCCGTGGCGCGGGCCGCCGGCGCGCGGGTCGCCCGGCTGGAGCGCAACTGCGGCCACGGCGTCGCGCTGCGGCTCGGCTACGAGCTCGCGCGCGAACGCGGCGCGGCGTACATCGTCACCCTCGACGGCGACGGGCAGTGGGACCCGGCCGAGCTGCCGCGCGTGCTCGCGCCGGTCGTCGCCGGCGAGGCCGACCTCGTGCTCGGCTCGCGCGTCCTCGGCTCGAGCGAGGCGGGCGCCGCGCTGCGCCAGACCGGCGTCCACGTCTTCGCCTTCCTGGTCCGCGTGCTGACCGGCGCTCGCGTGACCGACACCTCGACGGGCTTTCGCGCCATGCGCGCGGAGATCACCGCCGCCGTGCCGCAGCGGCAGGTGCAGTATCAGACCTCCGAGCTGCTGATCGGCGCGATCGCCCGCGGCTATCGCATCGCCGAGCGGCCGGTCGTCATGCGCCGCCGGACGGCCGGCGAGAGCAAGAAGGGCCACGACTTCCTCTACGGCCTGCGCTACGCGCGCGTGGTCCTCGGGACGTGGTGGCGCGAGCGCGGCGCGGCCCCTGCCTCTTCGGTGACGCTTCACCGCGTCGCACAGAGTGGGATGGCGGACGCCCTGCACGGGCAGAACAGTCCCGAAGCAACGACCAGCAACCGGCACGGATCAGCCGCTGACGACCGGAGTGAACCCTGCGCATCCTGATTCTCGGAGGAGACGGCTTCTGCGGGTGGCCCACCGCGCTGCACCTGTCGGCCTGCGGCCACGACGTCGCGATCGTCGACAACTTCGCCCGCCGGGCCGCCGACATCGAGCTCGAGGCCTCGTCGCTGACGCCGATCAGCCCGCTGGGCACGCGTCTGGCGGCCTGGGAGGAGCACACGGGCCGCAGCATCGCCTTCCATCACCTCGACGTCGCGCGCGACGCGTACGAGCTCATCGAGCTGATCGGCGCGCTGCGCCCGGACGCGGTCGTCCACTTCGCCGAGCAGCGCGCCGCGCCGTACTCGATGAAGTCCGCCCGCACCAAGCGCTACACGGTCGACAACAACGTCAACGCGACCCACAACCTCCTCGTGGCGCTCGTCGAGTCCGGCGTCGACGCCCACGTCGTCCACCTGGGGACGATGGGCGTCTACGGCTACTCGACGACGGGCGCCAAGATCCCCGAGGGCTACCTGACCGTGCGGATGGACGCGCACGAGGGCGGCGAGGTCGAGCAGGAGATCCCCTACCCGCCCAGCGCGGGCAGCGTCTACCACATGACCAAGACGCTGGATCAGCTCATGTTCGCCTTCTACAACCGCAACGACGAGCTGCGGATCACCGACCTGCACCAGGGGATCGTGTGGGGCACGCAGACGCCCGAGACGTCGCGCGACGAGCGCCTGATCAACCGCTTCGACTACGACGGCGACTACGGGACGGTCCTCAACCGCTTCCTCATGCAGGCGGCGATCGGCTACCCGCTGACCGTGCACGGCACGGGCGGCCAGACCCGCGCGTTCATCCACATCCAGGACACCGTGCGCTGCGTCCAGCTCGCGATCGAGCACCCGCCGGCGGCCGGCGAGCGCGTCCGGATCTTCAACCAGATGACCGAGACGCACCGCATCGTCGACCTCGCCAAGCTCGTCTCCTCGCTGACCGGCGCGGAGATCGACCTGGTCGGCAACCCCCGCAAGGAGGCGCCGCGCAACGACCTGCTGGTCGCCAACGACCAGCTCGTCGAGCTCGGGCTGCAGCCGACCGTCCTGGCCGACCACCTCCTGACCGAGGTGACCGAGATCGCCGAGCGCTACCTGGACCGCTGCGACGTGGACAAGATCCCCTGCCGCTCGCTGTGGGTGCGCGGCGCGGGCGGCGACGGCGCCACCCAACGGGCGGCACGCGGCGGGCGCACCTCGTCGACGCGCGACTGACGGCGACGGCTCGGGCGGGTCGGCGCCGGCCTCAGCCGCCCAGCGGGCAGGAGGATCGCACGACCCAGCGGCCCGCCGGGCGCACGTGCGCGAAGCCCACGTCGTCCGCGAACGGCGAGTACCAGGGCGCGAAGCTCGTGCCCGGCGGCCGCGGCGTGATCGAGACCTGGCGCTCGTGCAGGTGCAGCGCCCAGGCGAGGGCCTGCGTCTCGTAGGGACCGGTGAAGACCGGCCCGCAGCGCACCACCGCGTCCCGGCCGCCCGCCGCCCTGATCGCCGCCGGCAGCGCGGCGTAGAGGCGCGACTCCTTGCGGGCCTTCGTGGCCTGATGGCCGAGCAGCCGGGCGCTCGAGACCAGCGACGGCGCGCACGCGGCCGCGACCACCACGAGCAGCGCGACCGCCCGCCCGCCGGCCAGGCGCGCCCGCGCCTCGCGCGCGGCCCAGGCCCACCCGATCCCGGCCAGCACGCAGACCATCGAGGCGGGCAGGGTGACGTAGCGCAGGTTGCCGGTGAAGCCGCCCTGCGCGAGCGCCGCGACGATCACCATGAGCACGGTGGCGGCCGCGGCCAGGGCGAGGACCGCGCCCCCGCCGCGCCGGCGGCGCCACGCGACCGCGGCCACCAGGACCGCCAGCACGCCGCCCGCGTAGACCGGCCACGGCAGGGCCTTGGCGGAGTTCGTGAAGACCGCCAGGAACGGGTGGGCGGACTCGGCCGGCGAGCCCTCCACGGGCTCGCGCGCCCGCGACGCGGCGCGCAGCAGCTCGCCCGAGCCGATCTGCTCGGGCACGAGCCACAGCGCCCCGACGGTGACCCCCGACGCCGCGACGGCCAGGGCGACCCGGGCGCGCGCCCGGGGGCCGCCGCTCGCCGAGAGCACCAGCCAGCCGCCGTAGAGGGCGATGAACGGCCAGACCTCCGGCCGCAGCAGCGCGGCCAGGGCGCCGAGCGCGAAGGCCTGGCGGCGATGGCCGTCGATGCCGCGGTCGATCGCCCACAGGACGAGCGCGACGAGCAGGCCCTCCGAGTCCCCGCGGACGGCGTTGTAGGCCAGCGGCTCGGACAGCGCCAGCGCGACGACGGCCACCACCCCCGCCGGGCGCCCGGCAACGCGGGCGGCGAGCCGGTAGCCGGCCGCGAGCGCCAGCAGCCCGCCGGCGCGGGCGACGACGAGCCACAGCAGCGGCGCGGC
Source organism: Solirubrobacteraceae bacterium (assembly GCA_025928415.1). GTDB lineage: Bacteria > Actinomycetota > Thermoleophilia > Solirubrobacterales > Solirubrobacteraceae > Paraconexibacter. The sequence goes on from JAICJK010000368.1 coordinate 3,382, forward strand.
CGCGTCCCCGGCCAGCGCGAAGGGCACGGTGAACAGCACCGGCAGCGGCTTCCACGAGGGCCCGGTCGTCGTCACGAGGTCCCCGTGCACGATCTCGCGGCCCCAGATCAGCCAGGCCGTCGGGTCGTAGGTCGGCTGATGCGGGCCGAGCAGCGTGAGCGCCGCGAGCGCCAGGCAGCCGAGGACGAGCGCCGTGCCGCGCGCCCCGGGCGCGAGACCTGCGCGGGCGGGCCCTCTGCCGGCGGCGGCGCG
>JAICJK010000603.1 GCA_025928415.1 Solirubrobacteraceae bacterium
ACAGCCGGGCCGCGTCGACGCCGAGGCAGCGGCGCATCTCGACGGCGGCGCGCTGCAGGTCGAGCCGGCGCGCGGCCGCGGGCAGCGCGCCCAGCGCGACGAGCAGGTCGAGGCCGCCCTCGTCGCGCCACGGGCGCACGCGGGTCGCGCCGCCCTGGGCCACGCGGACCAGGCGCTCGGCCTGCAGGCGCTTGAGCGCCTCGCGCACGGCGTGGCGGTTGACGCCGAAGGCCTCGGAGAGCGCGCGCTCGGCGGGCAGCGCCTCGCCGGGGCGCAGCCGTCCCTCGAGGATGTCCTCGCGCAGCCGGGCGTGGACGGCGTCGGAGACGACCTGGCGGCCGACCGGGGCGTAGGCGGGAGCCATGCGGCGGTCAACATAGCATCTGGTCCAACCAGTGTGTAGGGTCGCCGGCCATGAGCGCGCGCGAGCGGAGCTGGTGGGGCTGGGGCTACGAGGACCGCCAGATCGACCCCGGGCCGCTGGCGGCCGGCGTCGTCCAGCAGCTCGGCTTCGGGCGCACGGAGGCGGAGGACCCCGTCGCGCCGGAGGCTGTCGCCGTCGCGCCGCCGCGCGTGGACGCGCCGTGGCCGAGCACCGCGCGCGACCGCCTGCGCCACTCGCACGGGTGCTCCTACCTCGACGCGATCCGCGCCTTCCGGGGCGAGGTCGCGCCCCTCGTCGACGCCGTCGCCCGCCCGCGCGATGAGACCGGCATCGAGGAGGTCCTGGCCTGGGCGCGCGACGCCAACGCCGCGGTGATCCCCTACGGCGGCGGCACGAGCGTCGTGGGCGGCGTCGCCCCGCGGGTGCCCGCGCGCTTCGACGGCGTGGTCTCGCTCGACCTGACGGGACTCGACCGGGTGCTCGAGGTCGACCCCGTCTCGCGCTCGGCCCGCATCCAGGCCGGGGCCGCCGGACCGGTGCTCGAGGAGCAGCTCCGCGCCCACGAGCTGACGCTGCGGTTCTTCCCGCAGTCCTTCGAGCTCTCCACGCTGGGCGGTTGGATCGCCACCCGGGCCGGCGGGCACTTCGCGACGCTGTGGACCCACATCGACGACCTCGTGGAGTCGGTGCGCGCGCTCACGCCGACGGGCGTGTGGGAGAGCCGGCGGCTGCCGGGCAGCGGGGCGGGCCCATCGCCCGACCGGCTGCTGCTGGGCAGCGAGGGCACGCTCGGGGTGATCAGCGAGGCGTGGATGCGGGTGCAGCCGCGGCCGCAGCACCGCGCCTCGCGCGCCGTGCGCTTCGCGGGGTTCCTCGAGGGCGCCGAGGCCGTCCGGGCGCTCGCGCAGTCGGGCCTGCACCCGGCCAACCTGCGCCTGATCGACGCGCTCGAGGCGCAGAGCAGCGGCGCCGGGGACGGGACCCGCGCCGTGCTCGTCCTGGCCTTCGAGTCGACCGACCACCCCGTGGACGACGCGCTGCGCCGCGGGCTGGAGCTGTGCCGCGAGCACGGGGGCGTCGCCGACGCGCCGGGGGCGGGCTCGGAGGGCGGCGGTGGCGGCGGTGTGAGCGCGTGGCGCGAGGCGTTCATCGCGCTGCCCTACCTGCGCGACGCGCTGCTGCGCCTCGGCGTCCTCAGCGACACCGTCGAGACGGCGATCACCTGGGACCGGCTGCCGGCGCTGCACGCGGCGGTCACCGGCGCCGTCCGCGAGGCGCTCGGCGAGCCGTGCCGGGTGACCTGCCGGCTGACCCACGCCTACCCCGACGGCGCGGCGCCCTACTTCACCGTGATCGCCCCGGCGGCCCGCGGCGAGGAGGAGCAGCGCTGGTGGGCGATGAAGCGCGCCGCCTCGGACGCGATCCTCGCCGCGGGCGGGACGATCACCCACCATCACGCGGTCGGCCGCGACCA
>JAICJK010000338.1 GCA_025928415.1 Solirubrobacteraceae bacterium
GCCGCCGGGCAGCGGCCGCGCTGCGCGCAGGGCGCCGGGAGCCCGCAGCGCCCGCAGCGCCGGGCGGGGAGGAACACGAGCGCCCGCCGGCAGCCGGGGCACAGGTCGCGCCCGGGCGCCCCGCAGCCACCGCACACGGGTGGGACGAGGAGGTCGAGGAGCGCGGCGGCGGCGGACATGGGGCGATGCTCGCCCGCCCCGCGTCACGGCGCAGCACGTGTCGCGCGCGCCGCGGTGACGGCGCAGCACCCCCGCCCCCACCCGGACGCGCGCCGCGGTGACGGCGGTGCGATCATCGGGCCATGCCCCTCGCGGCGGCCTCCGCCTCGGCGAACTGGAGCTGGACGTTCGAGCCCGGCGCGCTCGTCCTGCTCGCGGCGCTGACCTGGGTCTACGCCGCCCGCTGGCGCGCGCTGGCCGCCCAGCCGGGCGCGCGGCGCGTCAGCCCGTGGCGCGCGGTGGCCTACGGCGCCGGGGTGCTCGTGATCGCCGCGGCGCTGATCTCCCCGATCGACGCCCTGGCCGACCAGCTCTTCGCGATCCACATGGTCCAGCACGTCCTGCTGCTCGACGTGGCGCCGGTGCTCATGATGCTCGGGCTGACCAAGGGCCTCCTGCGGCCCGTGACCCGGCGCATGCAGCGCATCGAGCGCGCCGCGGGCCCGCTCGCCCACCCGGTGTTCGCGGTCGTGGCCTACGTCGCGATCATGTGGCTCTGGCACGTCCCCGCGCTCTACGACGCCGCCCTCGAGCACCCGGCGATCCACGTGTTGGAGCACATCTGCTTCCTCTCCGTCGGGCTGCTGTACTGGTGGCACCTGCTGTCGCCGATCCGCTCGCGGATGTCCTCGGGGCCGTTCGGCCCGGTCGTCTACATGCTGGTGACCAAGCTGTTCGTCGGCCTGCTGGGCATCGGCATCACCTTCGCGCCGGACCCGCTGTACGCGTTCTACGAGCACGCGCCGCGGCTCTGGGGCCTGTCCGCGCTCGACGACCAGGCCGCGGCCGGGGCGATCATGGCCATCGAGCAGTCGATCGTCATGGGCGTCGCGCTCACCTACCTGTTCGTGCGCGCGCTCGGCGAGAGCGAGCGCGAGGAGCAGCGCGCCGAGCGCTACGGCGCGGCCTGAGCGCCCGCTCGCGCGCCCCGGGCCACCGTCGTCCTCAACCCTCGAGCACCGCGCCGCCGGGCACCTCCAGGCGCTCGCCCTCCTCGGCGGCCACCGTCACCCGGCCGCGCACGACGACGCCCGCCCCGAACGCGACGTCGCCGTCGACCTGCAGGCGATCGCAGCCCACCAGCGACGGCGCCCCGCCGGCGAAGCGCGCCTCGAAGTCGTCGACGAGGCGGAAGCGGGCGGGGTCGAGCCGGACGACCGGCGCGCGGCCGTGGCGCTCGGGCGCGAGCTCGAGGCGGGCGTCGGCGGTGAGCGCGTAGGCGTCCGAGCGGACCACCAGCAGGTCGTCGGTCGTCTTGACCGGGGCCAGGCGCGTCCTGGGCACGCGGACGGCCCGCGCGCCGTCCCACACGTCGATCGCCGCCCCCATCGCCGTCTCGAGCTGCACGACCGCGGGCGACGAGGCGTCCTTCGGGTCGACGGTCTTGCGGTTGACGATCAGCGGCAGCTCCAGGGCGCCGCCGGCGTCGCGCAGCGCGGCGTCGAGCGCGCGGAGGTCGACCCACAGGTTGTTCGTGTTGAAGAAGCGGTGGCGGGTGACGTCCTGGAAGGCGTCCTCGTCCTCCTCGGGCGTCTGGGCGGACTCGCGCAGGACCAGGCCGCCGCCGCGGCGGCGCGCGAGGTGCCCGCCCTTGCGGTCGGCCTCCGTGCGGTCGGCGGCCTCCATCAGGAACGGCAGCTCCTCGGACGCGAACCAGCTCAGCAGCCGGGCGTCGAGCACCGCGCCGAGGTTGTCGGCGTTGGAGACGAACGCGTAGCGGTAGCCGTGCGCCAGCAGCTCGGCCAGCATGCCCGAGCCGGCCAGCGCGGGATACAGGTCGCCGTGGCCGGGCGGGGCCCACTCGAGGCCGCGGTCCGCCGGCCAGGCGACGGGCTCCAGCGTGTCGGCCCGCAGCTTGGGCACCTTGCCCTGCAGGAAGTCCTGGGCGACGTCCTGCGCGAGCCCCGGATGGGCGGCCAGGCGCGCCAGCGACGGCGCGCGCGTGGCGAACGAGTTCATCAGCACGAGCGGCAGCCGCGCGCCCGTGGCCGCCCGCAGGTGGACGACCTGGCGCGCGATGACGTCCAGGAAGGTCAGCCCGTCGCGGACCTCCAGCAGCGCCTTCGGACCGCTGAGGCCCATGCTCGTGCCCAGGCCGCCGTTGAGCTTGAGCACCACCGCCCGGTCGAGCAGCTCCGCGGCCCGCGCCGGCGGCGGGTCGGGCAGCGCGTCGGCGTCCGGGAGCTCGTCGACCGGCTCGAGCTCGGACTCTCCCAGCAGGCCGGTCTCCCCGCCCCGGACGCGCGCCACGTGGCGCGCGAAGGTCCGCACCGCCGCCTCCCCCGCGCCCGCCTCGCGCAGCTTGCGCTCGGCGGCCGACTGCTCCTCGACGGACACGGCGGCATCGTATCCGGGGCGCCGGCCCGGCCCAGCCCGGCCGTCAGGCCCAGTGGTGGACGTAGCGCTCCTGCTCGGGGCTCTGGACGTCGATCTCCACGCCCAGCGAGGCGAGCTTGAGGCGCGCGACCTCCTCGTCGACGCCGGCGGGGACCGGATGGACGGCCGGCGCGAGGCCCGCGCCCTCGCGGGCCAGCAGCTCGGCGGCCAGCGCCTGGTTGGCGAACGACATGTCCATGACCGAGGACGGATGCCCCTGCCCCGCGGCGAGGTTGACGACGCGCCCGTCGGCCAGCAGGTTCAGCCGCCGGTCGCCGAGGTCGTACTGGGCGACCAGCGGCAGCGCCTGGCGGACGCCGCCGGTCGCCGCGGCGCGCAGGGCGCCGAGGTCGATCTCGACGTCGAAATGCCCGGCGTTGGCCAGCACGGCCCCGTCGGGCATCCGCGCGAAGTGCTCGGCGGAGAGGACGGCGCGGCTGCCGGTGACCGTGACGAAGACCTGGCCGCGCGCGGCGGCCTGCAGCGCGGGCATGACCTCGAAGCCCTCCATGCGGGCCTCCAGCGCCCGCATGGGGTCGACCTCGCAGACGATCACCTGCGCGCCCGCGCCGCGGGCGCGCAGCGCGACGCCCTTGCCCGTCCAGCCGTAGCCGAGCACGACGACCGTCCGGCCCGCGAGCAGGATGTTGGTCGCCCGCAGGATGCCGTCCAGCGTCGACTGCCCGGTGCCGTAGTGGTCGTTGAACAGCCGCTCGGTGCGGGCCTCGTTGACGGCGATGACCGGGCAGCGCAGGCGCTCCTGCGCCGCGAGCGCCCGCAGGCGCAGCAGGCCGGTGGTCGTCTCCTCGGTCCCGCCGAGGAAGCCGTCGGGCAGCCCGGCGGCGCGCGCGTGCAGGACCGACAGCAGGTCCGCGCCGTCGTCGAGCGTGATGTGCGGCGAGAGCGCGAGGACGGCCTCGACGGCCCGCACGTAGGCGTCGGCGTCCTCGCCGCGCCTGGCGTGCACCACGGCGCCGTGGTCGGCGGCCAGCGCGGCGGCGACGTCGTCCTGCGTGGACAGCGGGTTGGACGCGCACACCGCGACGCGGGCCCCGCCGGCCGCGAGCGTGCGCACGAGGTTCGCCGTCTCCGCGGTGACGTGCAGGCACGCGGCGACGACGAGCCCCTCCAGCGGCGTCTGCTCGGCGAACCGCTCCCGGATCGAGCGCAGCACCGGCATCTGCGCATCCGCCCACGCGATCCGATCCCGCCCCGCATCGGCGAGGCGAAGGTCGGCCACGTCGGA
>JAICJK010000292.1 GCA_025928415.1 Solirubrobacteraceae bacterium
CCGACCTCGTCGCGGGCGGCCTGCAGCGCGCTCCGCAGGCCGGCCAGGCGTCCGCGCTCCTCGGGCCGCGGGCGCACCGCCGCGTCGATCGCGTCGCACAGCTCGCGCGGGAGGTCCCGCCGCAGGCGCCGCAGCGGCGGCAGCCGGACGCCCACCCGGCGCGCGGTCGACGCGGGGCTGCGCCCGCGGACCGGGTTGACGCCCGACAGCGCCTCGTAGAGGACCAGGCCGAGCGCGTAGAGGTCGGCCTGCGCGGTGACCGCGCGGCCCTCCGCCTGCTCGGGCGCCATGTAGGCCAGCGTGCCGACGATGTCGCCCGTCCGGGTGAGGACGTCCTCGCCCAGCAGGCGGGCGATCCCGAAGTCGGTGAGCTTCGCGGCGCCGTGCCCGTCGGCGGGCGCCGCGGGCACGATGACGTTCTGCGGCTTGACGTCGCGGTGCACCACCCCGCGCCGGTGCGCATGGGCGAGCGCCGCGCACAGGACGCCGCCGATCGCGACCACGTCGCGGTCCGACAGCGCCCCGTCGGCCAGCAGCCGCGCCAGCGTGTGCCCGCGGACGAGCTCGGAGATCAGGTAGACCGCGTCCGCGTCCCGGCCGGCCTCGTAGAGGGCGACGATCCCGGGGTGCGACAGCCGCGCGGCGGCCTTGGCCTCGCGCGCGGCCCGCTGGGCCACGGCGGCGTCGTCCACGGCGATGCGCTTCAGCGCGACGTCGCGATCCAGCCGCTCGTCGCGGGCCGCCCACACGACGCCGAAGCCGCCGGACCCGAGGCGCTCCACCAGCCGGTAGCGGCCGAGGACGAGCTCCCCGCCGGCGGCGGGCGGGCGCGGTCCGGTGCTGGTCCGGGCGGTCTCCACCGCCTTGCCCGGTTCGCGCCCGCGACGGCGCCACCTCCCGGATCGTGCAGGAAAGCCCCTGCTGGGAGGGAACTTGCAGGAGCATCCGTCCTCCCCGGGCGGTCATACTGGCCTGCACACGCCCGCACCCCGCGGGCCTCCCCACGACTCCTGCCATGTCGTTCTTCGACGAAGGCGACGAGCCCACCCGCACCTCCACCACGCCGCGCACCGCGCGGCCCCGTCCGCGCCGCCCGGCGACGGGGGGCGGCGGGCGGCCGCCCGGCGGGGCCGACGCGACGCTGCGCAACCGCCGCCTGGTCGCGCTCGGCGTGCTGGTCGTCATCTTCATCGTGCTCGTCTTCGGCATCCAGTCGTGCCGCCACAGCGCACGCGACACCAAGCTCAAGAACTACAACCGCGACGTCAGCGCGGTCATCCAGGACTCCGACCAGCAGGTCTCCAAGCCGTTCTTCCAGCTCCTGAACTCGGGCAACACCCAGGCCTCCGACCTCCAGGGGCAGACCAACCAGGTCCGGCTGGTCGCCGAGGAGGACGCGCGGCGCGCGCGCGGCTTCGACGTGCCGGGCAACCTCGGCGCCGCGCAGCAGACCCTGCTGCTCGCCCTCGACCTGCGCGCCGAGGCCCTGGCGAAGATCGCCGACGAGCTGCCGAGCGCGCTGGCCGACGGCGCGGACAACCGGCAGACCGCCGAGCGGGCGGTCAACCGCATCGCCGGGCAGATGCGCGCCTTCGACGCCTCGGACGTCATCTACTCCCAGCGCACGGCCCCGTACATCCAGGAGGCGCTGAACGACGCGGGCATCAGCGGCCAGCAGATCGCCCAGAGCTCGTTCCTGCCGGACCCGCGGTGGCTGACCGCCGACGCGGTCGCCCAGGCCCTCGGCGCCCAGCGCGCCGGCGGCGGGCGCGGCGCCAACGAGAACCCGGCTCCGGGCCTGCACGGGCACGGGCTGACGAGCGTCTCCGTCGGCTCGACGACGCTGCAGCCCTCGCCCGCGGTCAACCACCTGACCGCGGGCTCGAACGTCGCGTTCACCGTCGCGTTCCAGAACCAGGGCGACAGCGACGAGACCGACGTCGTCGTGCGGGTCACCGTGCGCGGCGCGGGCAAGCCGATCACCGGCAAGAAGACGGTCAACCAGACCAAGTCCAAGCAGCCCGCCACCGTCGTCGTGCCGCTCGGCAGCGCACCCCCGATCGGCCAGCCGGTGACCATCGACGTGGTGGTCGAGGCGGTGCCCGGCGAGAAGAACACGACGAACAACAAGAACTCCTACACCGCGATCTTCAGCCGGTAGCCCGCCTATCATCGCCGGGCGTGGACGACCTGACCTCGACCCCCGGCCTCGTCGCGCTCGGTGCCTGCGCCCTCGGCCTCGTCGCGCTGGTGGTCGCCATCGTCGCCGTGGTGCGCCTGCGCCGCCTCCGCGCCGACCAGCGGCGCCTGCTCGGCGGCCACGGGGAGACGGACCTCGTGGCCCACGCGGCGGCGATGGACCGCGACTTCCAGGCGCTGCACGCCTACGTCGAGGACGTCGTCGCCCGCCTCCACGGCCGGCTGGAGGTCGCCGAGCAGCGCCTGGACGGCGCGCTGGCCTACCGCGGCCTGGTCCGCTACGACGCCTACAACGAGATGTCCGGCCGGCAGTCGACCACGATCGCGCTGCTCGACGCGTCGCGCTCCGGCGTCGTCCTGAGCTCGATCCACCACCGCGACCAGGCGCGGATGTACGTCAAGCAGATCCACCAGGGCGAGGGGGAGCTGCAGCTGTCGCCCGAGGAGGAGGAAGCCGTGCGGGTCGCGGTCAACCCCGCCGACCCGGCGACGCCTTGACCCGGCTGGGGTTCCTGGGCCCCGAGGGCACGTTCTCCCACGAGGCGCTGCTCGCCACCGGCGTCGCCGGCACTTCCGTGGCCCTGCCCAGCGTCCACGAGGTCGTCCTCGCCGTGCAGGACGGCCGGGTCGAGCGCAGCCTCGCGCCGATCGAGAACGCGATCGAGGGCGCGGTGAACGCGACGCTCGACGCGCTGGCCTTCGACGCCCCCGACGTCGCCGTCGTCGGGGAGGTCGTCCACCCGGTCCACCACTGCCTGGTGGCCGCCGCGCCGCTCGAGCTCGACGCGATCACCGAGGTGCACTCCCATCCCCAGGGGCTCGCGCAGTGCGCGCGCTTCCTGCGCGAGCGCCTGCCCGGCGCCCGCGTGGTGGCCGCCACCTCCACCGCGGAGGCGGTCCGCAGCGCCGCCGGGTCCGCAGCGGCGATCGGCCCGCGCGCCGCCGCCGACCGCTACGGCGCGGCGCTCCTGGCCGCCGGCATCGAGGACGACCCCGGGAACGTCACGCGGTTCGTGTGGCTCAGCCGGGACCCCGCCCCGGACGGCGTGCCGACGCGCACGTCGGTGCTCTTCCACGGCGCGGGCGACGCCTCGCCCGGCTGGCTCGTGCGCTGCCTGTCGGAGTTCGCCTTCCGCGGGGTCAACCTCACGCGCATCGAGTCGCGGCCGCTGCGCTCCCGGCTCGGGCACTACCTGTTCCACGTCGACTGCGCCGGCGGGGCCGGCGAGGCGCCCGTCGCGGGGGCCGTGGAGGCGCTGCGCCAGCACTGCGAGGTGGTCCGCGTCCTGGGGACCTTCGCCGCCGCGGGCGCTACCATGCCGTCTGGCCATGAGGGTCCAGACACCACCTGACCCAGGGGGGTCCACGCCGCCGGGCGAGCACAGACGGCGTGGACGTGATGGTGGCCGGGTGCTCGTCCTCAACGCGACGTTCGAGCCGATCAACGTCTGCACGGTCCGGCGGGCGGCGGTGCTGCTCCTCAAGGCGAAGGCCGAGATCGTCGAGCACGGGCAGTGGGAGCTGCGCTCCGAGCACACCGCGATGCCGCGGCCCGTCGTCATCCGCCTGATGACCTACGTCAAGGTGCCGCGCGACACCCACCGGCGCAAGATCACCCGGCGCGCGGTGTTCGCCCGCGACGGCTGGGCCTGTCAGTACTGCGGCGCGCGGCAGAACCTCACGGTCGATCACGTCATCCCGCGCTCCAAGGGCGGCTCGTCGGACTGGACGAACATCGTCGCGTCGTGCGCGCCGTGCAACCGCCGCAAGGGCGACCACCTCCCCAGCCAGGCGGGCATGCACCCGCGCTGCAAGCCGGCGGCGCCCAGCCCGAACGTGTTCATCCACGTCGCCAGCCCGACGATCCCCCCGGCCTGGCGCCAGTGGCTGCCGATCGCGACCGTGGCCGACGCGGCCTAGCGCGCCGGGCTCAGCGCCGGCGGCGCAGCAGGCGCGGCAGGTAGCGCGGCCCCAGCGCGCCGGCCAGGCCGGCCGCGGCGCCCGCGAGGGCCAG
>JAICJK010000612.1 GCA_025928415.1 Solirubrobacteraceae bacterium
CAGCACGTGCGCCTGGCCGTCCGGCTGCCCGCGCTCGCCACCCCGCTCGACGGGCAGGGCCACGACGCCGGGGCGACGCTGACCTGCCAGACCGTCGACGTCAGCGCCGGCGGGACGCTGCTGGACTGCGGCGGGCTGGCCGGCGCGGTCCGGGTGGCGATCGAGCTGCCGGGGACCGCGGGCACCGTGCAGGCCCAGGGCAGCGTCGCGCGGGCGACGCCGTCGCTGTCGGCCGTCTGCTTCACGCAGGTCGAGCCCGCCGACCAGGTGCTGCTCGAGCGCTTCGTGATGACGATCCGCCGCGAGCTGGCGCGGCGCTTCGCCGCGGCCGCGGCCTGACCCCCTACCGAGTGGCGGCGCGCCCCGGCGCTTGCTTCGCCGCGGCCGCCGCTTGACGCCCTGTCCAGGGGAAACGCGTCCGACGCTGCTACCTTGGTGACCTGAGGCGACGCCGTCGCCCCACGAGGTGGCCTGGTCGTCGTACGAGTTCGCCTCCCTCCCCCACGCGGCCAACGAGGGCCGCAGGAAGCGAATCCGCATGACCAAGTCGTTCGCCGGCCTCGGCGCCTCCGCCGTCGTCTGCTCCGCGCTGTCCCAGCGCGGCATCACCGAGCCGTTCGCGATCCAGGAGCTCGTCATCGCCGACGTGCTCGCCGGGCGCGACGTGCTCGCCAAGTCCCCGACCGGGTCCGGCAAGACCCTCGCCTTCGGCATCCCGATCGTCGAGCGCATCGAGGCGACCGACCCGCGCCCCTCGGCGCTGGTGCTCGCCCCGACCCGCGAGCTCGCCAGCCAGATCGTCGAGGACCTCCGGCCGCTGGCCCACGCCCGCGCGCTGGGGATCAGCGCCGTCTACGGCGGCGTCGGGATCGAGAAGCAGTCGCGCATCGCCGCGAAGTCGCACATCGTCGTCGCCACGCCCGGGCGCCTGGAGGACCTCATCCAGCGCCGGAGCATCAGCCTGCGCGACGTGAGGATCCTGATCCTCGACGAGGCCGACCGGATGCTCGACATGGGCTTCAAGCCCGCCGTCGACCGCATCGTCCGCCAGACGCCGCCAGGCCGCCAGACCCTGTTCTTCTCCGCGACGCTGGACGGCGAGGCCGGCCGCCTGGCCGCCGCCTACACGCAGGACGCGGCCCGCCACGAGCACGTCCCGCCGCCGTCGACCGCCGATGTGGCCGTCGAGCACCGCTTTCTGTCGGTCGAGCACGAGCACAAGCTGCGGGCGCTGGTCGCCGAGCTGCGCTCCGAGCGCGACCTGGCGCTCGTGTTCGTCCGGACCAAGCGCGGCGCCGATCGCCTGGTCAAGCGCCTGGGCAACGAGGGCGTCGTCGCCGTCGCGATGCACGGCGACAAGTCCCAGCGCCAGCGCGAGAAGGCCCTGGCCCGCTTCGAGGCCGGGGACGTCGACGTCCTGGTCGCCACCGACGTCGCGGCCCGCGGCATCGACGTCGACGGCATCTCGCACGTCATCAACTTCGACCCGCCCGAGGACCGCGAGGGCTACGTGCACCGCGTCGGGCGCACCGGCCGCGCCGGCCGCTCGGGCACGGGCATCACGTTCGTGATGCGCGACCAGGCCAAGGAGATCGGCCAGATGGCCGGGGCGCTGCGCCTCGAGCGCGAGTTCGCCCACAGCGGTCTGGGAACCCATCACGCGACCACGAGCGCCCGCACCGACCGCGCCTCGAGCGCCCCGCGGGGCGGCGGGAGCCGCGGCGGCGGGGGGAACCGCGGCGGTGGCGGCGGGAGCCGCGGCGGTGGCGGCCGCGGCCCGTCGCGCAAGGGCACCGGGAGCACCACGAAGGGCGCCTTC
>JAICJK010000056.1 GCA_025928415.1 Solirubrobacteraceae bacterium
CGGCGCGCCCGCGCTCGTCGCGCTGGGCGCCGCCGCCGGGCGGCGCGGGCCGCTGGCGGCGGGCCTGGCGCTCTCGGTGTCCAACAGCCTGCTGGCGGTCGACATCGCGCGCAGCCCGATCGTGCCCGGCGCGAACGACAACCTCAGCGCGGTCGCCGCGATCGTCGGCCTCGCCGAGCGGCTGCGCGAGCGGCCCGTCGCCGGGCTGCGCGTGCTGCTCGTCTCCTGCGGCGCGGAGGAGGTGCTCCAGGGCGGCATCCACGGCTTCACCGCCCGCCACCTGCGCCATCTGGACCCGCGGCGCACGTGGGTGCTGAACCTCGACACGATCGGCTCGCCCGAGCTGATCCTCGTCGAGGGGGAGGGGCCGTTCGTCATGGAGGACTACCGCGAGCCCGGCTTCCGCGACCGCGTGGCTCGCGCCGCCGCGCAGGTCGGGCCGCCGCTGCGCCGCGGCGTGCGCTCGCGCGCGTCCAGCGACGCGGTGATCCCCAGCCGCGCCGGCTACCCGACGGCGATGCTCGCCTCGTGGGAGCCGCGCACCAAGACCCTGAGCAACTACCACCTCATGACCGACACCCCCGATCGGCTGCGCTACGACACCGTCGTGCACGCCGTCGGCGTCGCCGAGGCGCTGGCCCGCGACCTCGCCGCGACGGGCTGAGCGCGCCCGTGGCCCGGGCGCGCGGAGGCGTGTGGACGAACTGGACCGGCGACCAGCGCTGCGCGCCGAGCTCGGTCGTCCGTCCGGGCACCGAGGAGGAGCTCGTCGCCGCGGTGGGGCGGGCGGTGGCGGAGGGCCGGACGGTCCGCGCGGTCGGGGCCGGGCACTCGTTCACCGACTGCGCGTGCACCGACGGGGTGATGATCGACCTCTCGCGCATGCAGCGGGTGCTGGCGGTCGACCCCGGCCGCTGCCGGGTCACGGTCCAGGGCGGCGCCCGCCTGCACGCGCTCGGCCCGCAGCTCGCCGCCCACGGCCTTGCGCTGGAGAACCAGGGCGACGTCGACCGCCAGTCGATCGCGGGGGCGATCGCCACCGCCACGCACGGCACAGGGGCGCGGTTTCCCAACCTCGCCGCGCAGGCCGCCGGCCTGCGGCTGGTGACCGCGGCGGGCGAGGTGCTCGACCTCGACGAGGACGCCGACCGGGACGCCTACCTGGCCTCGCGCGTGTCGCTCGGCGCGCTCGGCGTGGTCTCCGCGGTCACCCTGCAGTGCGTGCCGGCCTACACGCTGCACCGCCGCGACGCGCCCGAGCCGCTCGGCGACGTGCTCGAGCGCCTCGACGAGCACGTCGACGCCCACGAGCACTTCGAGTTCTTCGTCTTCCCCTACACGCGGACGGCGCTGACCCGGCGCACCCGGCGCAGCGCCGCCGAGCCCTCCCCGCCGCCGCGCTGGCGGCGCCTGCTGCAGGAGGAGGTCGTCGAGAACGCCGGCCTCGGGCTCGCGTGCCGCGCGGGCCGGCGGCTGCCCCGGCTCGTCCCCGCCCTCGACCGCCTGATCGCCGCAGCGATGTCGTCCGCCGAGGTCGAGGACGTCTCGCACCGCGTCTACGCCACGCGGCGCGCCGTGCGCTTCACCGAGATGGAGTACGCCATCCCGCGCGCGCACGCGCGCGAGGCGATCGAGCGGGTGCTCGCGCTCGTGGAGCGCCGCCGCCTGCCGATCCTGTTCCCGCTCGAGGTGCGCTTCTCGGCCGCCGACGACGCGTTCCTCTCGACCGCCCACGCGCGCGAGAGCTGCTACGTGGCCGTCCATCAGTACCGCGGCATGGAGTTCGAGGCCTACTTCCGCGCGGTCGAGGCGATCATGGACGACTTCGGCGGGCGCCCGCACTGGGGCAAGCGCCACTACCAGCGCGCCGCGACGCTCCGCGAGCGCTACCCGCGGTGGGACGCCTTCCAGGCCGTCCGCGCCCGGCTGGATCCCGGCGGGACGTTCGCGAACGACTACACCCGCAGGACGCTGGGCGCCTGACGCCCGCCTCGCCGCCACCCGCGCCGACCGGCGGCCCGCCCTTGGTCGCCGATCGCCGACGTGCGAGATTGGGGCCGATGGCCGCGCGCGTCGCCTCCATGCCGCTCTTCTGGCGGGTCTTCGCCACGAACGCCGTCGTGCTCGCGCTCGCCACCGCGATCCTGATCCTGGCGCCGGTGACCGTGTCGGTGCCGGTCGCCCTGACCGAGCTGCTCGTCCTGCTCGCCGGCCTGGCCGCGATGCTCGGCCTCTCGCTGGTGCTGCTGCGGCCGGCGTTCAGGCCGCTCTCGACGGTCACCGCGACGATGCGCCGCCTGGACCCGCTGCGGCCCGGCCAGCGGGTGCCGGTGGTGGGCGAGCCGGACGTCGCCGCGCTGGCCCAGGCGTTCAACGACATGCTCGAGCGCCTCGAGCACGAGCGGCGCGAGAGCGCGCGCCAGGCGCTCACCGTGCAGGAGGGCGAGCGCGCCCGCATCGCCCGCGAGCTGCACGACGAGGTCGGGCAGGTGTTCACCGCGATCATGCTCCAGATCGAGGGCATCGCCGGCGACGCCCCGGCCGAGCTGGCCGACGAGCTCGACGAGCTGCGCGAGACGGCGCGGACGGGCGCCACCGACGTGCGCCGCATCGCCGCGCGGCTGCGGCCGGAGGCGCTGGAGGACCTCGGCCTGCGCAGCGCGCTGTCCGCGCTGGCGACCGCGTTCGGCGAGCAGACCCGGATCCCGACCGACCGCGCCTTCGAGCCGCTGGAGGAGCTCGACCACGAGCAGGAGCTCGTGCTCTATCGCGTGGCCCAGGAGGCGCTGACCAACGTCGCGCGCCACGCCCGCGCCGGGCACGTCGAGGTGTCGCTGCGCCGCGGCGAGGGGGCCGTCGTCCTGCGCGTCCGCGACGACGGGCGCGGGCTGCCCCCGGGCGCGATGGCCTCCTCCAGCGGCATCCGCGGCATGCGCGAGCGCGCGATGCTGATCGGCGCAGACCTGGAGATCGGGGACGCGGACGGCGGCGGCACCGAGGTCGTCCTGCGCGTGCCGGTGGCGCCATGACCGTCCCGCTGAAGACCCGCATCCTGGTCGCCGACGACCATCCGATCGTGCTCGACGGGCTGCGTCGCGTGCTCGACGCCCAGCCCGACCTCGCCGTCGTCGCCGAGGCCCGTGACGGGGCGGAGGCCGTCGAGCGCGCCGCCGGCGAGGAGGTCGACCTGGCGATCCTCGACGTGTCGATGCCGCGCATGACCGGGCTGCAGGCCGCGCGGGAGATCCTGCGGCGCCGGCCGGGCATGCGCGTGCTGATGCTGTCGATGCACGAGAACGAGGAGTACCTGTTCGACGCCCTCGCGGCCGGCGCGGCCGGCTACGTGCTCAAGACGTCGGTCGACCGGGACCTCGTGGAGGCGTGCCGCGCGGTGATGCGCGGCGAGCCGTTCCTGTACCCGAGCGCCGTGCGGGCCATCGTCCGCGACCACCTCGACCGCGCGCGCCGCGGCGAGGCCGTGCGCACCGACCCGCTCACGCCGCGCGAGCAGGAGGTCGTCAAGCTGATCGCCGAGGCGCACTCCAACGACGAGATCGCCGAGCTGCTGGTGATCAGCAAGAAGACCGTCGAGCGCCACCGCGCGAACATCCTCGAGAAGCTCGGGATGCACGACCGCGTGCAGCTCACGCGCTACGCGATCCGCCGCGGGCTCGTCGAGCCCTGAGCTCCCGGCGGCGTCGTCCCGGCGGCGCGCCGCGGGCGGAGATGGGGCCGAGGCTGCATGGCCGTGGGCTCGCGCAGCGCCGACCATCCCAGGTGTGGCGCCGTGCGCTCCCCCGCGCGGCGTCACTGCGTTGCCGACCCCAAGGAGGATCATGTCGACCGTCGTCCGCCGGCCCTGCCTCATCACCCGCGAGGGTCACCTCCGGCTGCAGGACGAGCTCAACCGGCTCGTGACCACCGAGCGCCGCGCGCTGGCCGAGGCCCTGCGCGAGGCCAGGGAGGACGGCACGGAGCCGGAGAACTCCAGCGTCGCGGTGGCGCTGGACCAGCTCGGCGCGCTCGAGTGCCGCATCGGCGAGCTCGAGGCGATCCTGTCGGTCGCCCGGATCGCCGACCCGCCGCCCGACGGCGTGGCCGGCATCGGCCGGCGCGTGCAGATCCGCATGGCCGGCGGCGCGGAGCCGAGGGACTACCACCTGGTCGGGGCGCTCGAGTGCGACCCCGAGCGCAGCCGCATCTCCGTCGAGTCGCCCGTCGGCGAGGCGCTGGTCGGCCGGCGCGCCGGCGACGTCGTGGAGGTCGACACGCCCGGCGGGCTGCGGACCGTCGAGATCGTCGGGGTCGGCGAGGCGGAGGCGTAGCGCGATGGCCGGCCGCTCAGGCGCGCGGGCGCAGGCCCCGGAGCGCGACGCCGTGAACGACCTCTACGACCACGGCTGCGACCTGGTCGAGGCGGCGCGGGCGCTGCGGCGCGACGTGCACGGGCCGGGGGCCGCGCGAGCGGCCCCCGCCGTGCTCGGTTGCGTGGAGACCGCGCTGTACGACCTCCGGGACACCGCCGCGGCGCTGAACCTGGCCAGCGCCGCCGCCGGCCACGGCGAGCACGGCCCGGCGCCCGCCACGGGCCGGCAGGCGCGCATGCGCAAGGGCTTCGCCAACCTCGAGGTCGCCCTGCACGACGCCGCCGACGCGGCGGCCGCCGCGCGCTCGCTGGCGGCGCGGGGCCTGAGCGCCGCCCGGGGCAGGCGCGCCCGCCGGGGCGACGGGTGAGCCCGGCCCGGGATGGGGCATGCACCCCATCGCGCGGCCAGGGCCCCGCGGGGAGCATCCCTCGCGTGATCCGCATCGCCGTCCTCGACGACCATCCGGCGGTGCTCGCCGGGCTCAACCGCCTCGTCGAGCACGCACCCGACCTGCTGCCGGTCGCCTTCGAGCAGACCCAGGAGGACCTGCAGCGCGCCCTGGACGCCTGCGCGGCCGACGTGGTGATCGTCGACTACGACCTGGCCCGCGGCGACGGGCTCGCCGTCTGCCAGCGGCTGAAGGCCCGGACCCGGCCCCTGGGCGTCGTCGTCTACTCCGCCTACGCCGGCCCGGCGCTCGCCGTCGCCGCCCGCGTGGCGGGCGCCGACGCGCTGGTCGACAAGAGCCGGCCGGTCAGCGAGCTGATGGAGGCGGTGCGCCACGTCGCCGGCGGCGGCACCGCGCTTCCGCAGGTCGACGCCGACGTCCGGCAGGCCGCGATGGCCCGGCTCGAGCAGGACGACGTGGCGGTCGCCGCGATGCTCATCGCCGGGACGTCGCACCAGGGGATCGCCGAGATCCTCGGGCTCGAGCGCCGGGACGTCGCCGGCCGCGCGCGCCGGATCGTGGCCCGCGTGCGCCCCAACGGCCCGCGCCACGAGCACCGCGCGCACGGCGCCGGTCCGGTCGCCCCGTCCCCGTCCCCGTCCACGTCGGCGGCGAGCCCGGCATGAGCGTCTTCGTCTGGTCGATGGTGGGGATCGCGCTGTGGCACTTCGCGATCTTCGTGCCGGACCGGTTCGCCGGCGGCATCGTCGGCGCGTTCCTCGCGGCGTGGCTCGGCGGCGTGGTCTCCGGGTTCGCCTTCGAGGGCTTCCAGCTCCCCATCGACAACCCGCCGGGCATGCGCCACGCGCTGTACGCCGTGCCCGGCGCGCTGGCCGGCCTGGCCGCCTGCTACGCGGCGGGCGCCCGGGCGATGGTGCGCCCGGGCGAGCGCGCCTGACCGTCAGCCCGGAAGGGGCGACGACCCGGTGGCCGGCGCGGGGCCGACCTCGGCGGTGCAGAACGCGCAGCGCCGCGCACCCACCGGGATGTCCGACAGGCATTCGGGGCACTCGCGCTGCGGGCCGACCTCCTTCTTGGGCATGAAGCGGTCCATCAGCGACGCGACCGGCTTGACCACGAAGAAGTAGACGACGGTGGCGATGATGAGGAAGGCCAGCAGCGCGTTGATGAACTCGCCGTAGAGGAAGTGCGACTTGTTGACCGTGAACGACAGCGCGCTGAAGTCCGGCTTGCCGCCGATCGCGCCGATCAGCGGCGTGATCAGGTCCTTGACCAGCGCGCTGATGACCGCGCCGAACGCGGCTCCGATGACGACCGCCACGGCCAGGTCGACGAGGTTGCCCCGCAGGATGAACTCGCGCAGTCCCTTCATGTCCGCCCCCTCCTCGTTCGCGGCGGCGCACGACGCCGCCTGGGGGGGCTGCTTCGACGTAGCGCGCCCGGCCCCTCCCCGGCGCCACGGGCCCGATCGCGCCGGCGAGGCGGCCGCCCGCATGCCCCGAGCAGGAGTCGAACCTGCGGCCTACCGCTTAGGAGGCGGTCGCTCTATCCACCTGAGCTATCGGGGCGGGGGTGCGAGGATAGCCCGCGTCAGGGCCCCCAGGCACGCCCGCATAACGGCCGCATAAAGCTTTATCTCTCGTGCACCGCGACGCCCGACGCGGCGCGCGGAAGGGGAGTATGGTCACCGCCCTCCGCACCAGGTGCGGGGAGAAGAGCCGCGGCGATGAAGGGGCCGAATGCCCCGTCGAGCGCAGCGGATCGCAGTGACATGGGAGAGGGACCCGTTCCGCACATCGTTTCCACCCCCGGTGGAGGTATCGCACCGTGAGCACTGGTGCCAGTGAGCTGTTGCAGGGCACCGGCGGCGTCGTCGGGGGCCCCGCCGAGGACCAGGCCACCGAGACGGCCGGCGCGATCGCCGCGCGCTCGCCGCTCGAGCTGTTCTGGCGGCGCCTGCGCCAGGACAAGGTCGCGCTCGTCGCCCTGAGCTTCATCGCCCTGCTCGTCATCGTGGCGATCTTCGCGCCGCTGCTCGTCAAGCTCTTCGGCGCCCATCCGCCCAACGAGCAGAACTCCCGCGCGCTCGACGACTTCGGCTCGGCCGCCGCCCCGGGCAAGGGCTACCTGATGGGCACCGACGGCCTCGGCCGCGACGTGTTCAGCCGGACGCTGTACGGCGCGCGCGTCTCGCTCGAGGTCGCGCTGATCACCGCCGCCGTGGCCGTGCTGGTCGGGGTCACGCTCGGTCTCGTCGCGGGCTACTTCCGCGGCTGGGTGGACAGCGCGCTGTCGCGCGTCTTCGACGTCCTGCTCGCCTTCCCGGTCCTGCTGCTCGCGCTCGGCCTCGGCGCCGCCTGCGCGCTCGGGAACGGCTGCATCGCCGTCAACTACGACAAGACCGGCCTGGTGCTCATCATCGCCGGCGTCGTGGTCCTTGGGGCCATGCACGGGTGGAACCTGCTCGTGACGCGCCGCAGCGACCCGGACCTGCCGCCGCTGCGGGTGGCCGAGGTCATCGGCCGCTCGGTCCCCGGGCTCATCCTCGTGGTCATCGGCCTCGTGCTGACCGTGCTCGTCCACAAGACCCACGGCGCCCTGATCCAGCCCGGGCTGCCGGTCGTGATCTTCATCATCGCCCTGGCGAACATCCCGTACATGGCCCGCATCATCCGGGGCCAGGTGCTCTCCCTCCGGGAGAAGGAGTTCGTCGAGGCGGCACAGTCGCTGGGCGCGTCGAACACGCGCATCCTCTTCCGCCACATCCTGCCGAACCTCGTGGCCCCGATCATCGTCTACACGACGCTGCTGATCCCGCAGAACATCCTGCTGGAGGCGTCGCTGTCGTTCCTGGGGGTCGGCGTCCAGCCGCCCCAGGCGAGTTGGGGGGCGATGATCGCCGACGCGGCCACGATCTTCGACACGGCGTGGTGGTACATGACCTTCCCGGGCGCGGCGCTGCTGCTGACCGTGCTGGCCTTCAACCTGGTCGGCGACGGTCTGCAGGACGCGCTCAACCCGAGGTCGGGGCAGTAGAGGACTGCCCGCAACGGGAGCAGGACGCAGTGCACGTACGTTCAAGCAAGAGAAAGGAAGTCGCATGAAGAGGTCCCTCAGGTGGGCCGTCATGCTGGGCGCGCTCGCTGCGCTGGTCGTCGGCCTGACGGCCTGCGGCGGCGGCAGCGGCGGCAGCTCATCCAACAACAACGCCGGCGCGCCGACGAAGGTCGACCTCAGCGGCGGCCAGAAGGGCGGGAAGGTCACCTTCCTCGCGGCCGCCGACATCGACTACGCCGACCCCGGCCAGACGTACTACACGTTCGGCTTCATGGTGCAGCAGGCGATCAACCGCGCGCTGTACTCGTTCAAGCCGGACAACTCGAAGGTGCCGGTGCCGGACCTGGCGACCGGGCCGCCGGAGATCTCCTCCGACAACAAGACGATCACGGTCCACATCCGCAAGGGCGTCAAGTACGCCCCGCCGGTGAACCGCGAGGTCCAGGCCAAGGACATCAAGTACGCGTTCGAGCGGGCGTTCTCCAAGCAGGTCCCGAGCGGCTACGCGGGCACGTACTTCTCGACGATCGAGGGCACGCCGGCCAAGCCGAACACCGGCGACATCAAGCCGATCTCGGGCATCACCACCCCGGATCCCTACACGATCGTGTTCAAGCTCAAGGAGGCGCAGGCGCCGCTGGTGTCGCAGGCCCTCGTGCTGCCGATCACCGTTCCGGTGCCGGAGGAGTACGCCCGGAAGTTCGACGCCAAGACGCCGTCGACCTACGACCAGTACGTGGCGCAGACCGGCCCGTACATGATCCAGGCCGACTCGTCGGGCAAGCTCGTCGGGCGCAAGCCGGGCAAGCAGATCACGCTCGTGCGCAACCCGAACTGGACCGGCAAGGCCGAGGGTGACTTCCGCCCGGCCTACCTCGACGGCGTGACCATCGAGGAGGGCAACGACCAGCTCGAGGTCGCCAGCCGTCGCGTGCTCAACGGGAGCAAGCTGATGTGCTGCGACGCCGGCTCCCCGCCGGCCCAGGTCCTGAAGTCCGCGATCACGCAGAACAAGGACCAGATCGCGTTCATCCCGAGCGGCGGTACGCGCTACATCGCGATGAACACCAAGGTCAAGCCCTTCGACAACATCAACGTCCGCAAGGCCGTGATCGCGGGGTTCGACAAGAACGCGCTGCGCCAGACGCGCGGCGGCAAGCTCCTCGGCGACATCGCCACGGGCTGGCTGCCCCCGGGCATCCCGGGCTTCGAGGAGGCCGGTGGCCTGACGCAGGGCAAGCAGTTCGACTTCGACACGAAGCCGACCGGCGACATGGCGCTCGCCAAGCAGTACTTCGCGAAGGCCAAGGCCCAGGGCGTGCCGATCGGCGCCAACGGGCTCTACGCCGGGAAGCAGAAGCTGCTGACCATCGCGACGAACGCGGACCCCGGCAAGAAGACCGCCGAGGTCGCGCAGAACCAGTTCTCGCAGCTGGGCTTCAACCTCCAGTTCCGGATCGTCCCGCAGGACACGCTGTACACGAAGTTCTGCGGCGTGCCGAGCGTGAAGGTCGCGATCTGCCCGAACGTCGGGTGGTTCAAGGACTTCACGGACCCGCAGTCGATGCTGGATGCCACGTTCAACGGCAACAACATCCTCCAGCAGGGCAACGTGAACTGGCCCCAGCTCAACGACCCCAAGATCAACGCCGCCATGAAGGCCGCGGCGCTGGTCCCGGTGGGC
>JAICJK010000038.1 GCA_025928415.1 Solirubrobacteraceae bacterium
CTCGAACTACAAGCGGGCCAAGGAGGCGGTCATGAAGGCCGACTCCTACGCCTACCGCGACCGCCGCAACCGCAAGCGCGACTTCCGCCGCCTGTGGATCACGCGCATCAACGCCGCCGCGCGCCTGAACGGCATGAGCTACGGCACGTTCATGCACGGCATGAAGCTGGCCGGGCTCGAGCTGGACCGCAAGGTCCTGGCCGACATCGCCGTCCGCGATCCCGAGACCTTCCGCCGATTCGCCGAGGCCGCCCGCGAGGCGTCGGCGAGCGCTGCCTAGCACTCCAGCCGACATCCACTCCTCACCCGGGCGCCGCTTCCTCTCGCAGGATCGGCGCCCTTCTCGTTCTTGGACCCGCCCCCAGTGATCACCAGCCACCACAACCCGCTCCTGAAGGACATCCGCCGCCTCCAGCGCCGCCCCCGCGGCGAGGCGCGGTTCGTGGCCGAGGGCGAGGACCTGGTGGCGGCCGCGCAGGCGGCGGGCTGGGAGCCGGTCGTGCGCCTGCGCGCCGGCGTCGACGTCGAGGCCGGCGCGCTCGCGCGGGTCAGCGCGCTGGGCTCGGGGTCGCGCATGCTCGCCGTCTACGAGGAGCGCTGGGCGCCCGCGCCGCGCGGGCCGGTGTGCGTCGCGCTGTGGGGCGTCGGGGATCCGGGCAACGTCGGCACGATCCTGCGCGGCGCGCTCGCCTTCGGCGCGGCGAGCGTCGCGCTGGGGCCCGGCTGCGCCGACCCCTTCGGGCCGAAGGCGGTGCGCGCCTCGATGGGGGCCGTCTTCGCCGTCCCGGTCGCGCGCGTCGGGGCGGTCGGCGAGCTCCCGCGGCCGGTGATCGCGCTGGCCGCGCGGGCCGGCGACAGGCTGGCCGGCCGGCCGGAGGGCACGCTGCTCGTCGGCGCCGAGCGCACCGGGCTGCCGGACGACGTCGTCGCCGCCTGCGACGCCGTCGCCCACATCCCGATCGCCGCGGAGTCGCTGAACGCCGCGATGGCGGCGACCGTCGCGCTGTACGAGATGACTAGGGTCCCCGCGGCATGATTCGCGCAGAGCGCTCACATGCCGTCGGCGAGCTCGTCCGGGGGCTCGCTCGCCCGGCCCGCAGCAAGATGGGAGTGTCGGCGTGACCGCCGACCGGATCGACGAGCTGCGCGCCGAGGCCACCGCCGCCGCCGAGGCCGCGCCGGACACGGCGGCGCTCGAGGAGCTGCGCGTCCGCTACCTCGGGCGCAAGGCGGAGCTGCCCAACCTGCTGCGCGGCGTGGCGGAGCTGCCGCCCGAGCAGCGCGGCGTCGTCGGCAAGGCGGCCAACCAGGCGCGGCAGGCGCTCGAGGCGCTGATCGAGCACCGCGCGGCCCAGCTCGCCGCAGGCGAGCTCGACGCGCGGCTGGCCGGCGACCGCGTGGACGTCACGCTGCCCGGCGCGCCGCCGCAGCCCGTCGGGTCGCTGCACCTGATGACCGCCGTCCGGCGCGAGATCGAGGACGTCTTCTGCGGGCTCGGCTTCGCGGTCGTCGAGGGCCCCGAGGTGGAGCTCGTCCACTACAACTTCGACGCGCTCAACCACGCGCCGGCGCACCCGGCGCGCTCGCGGTCGGACACCTTCTACGTGGCGACCGCCCAGCGCCCGGCCGACCCGGGCGACCAGGTGGTGCTGCGGACGCACACCTCGCCGATGCAGATCCGCTCGATGGAGGCCCAGCCGCCGCCGATCCAGCTCATCGTCCCCGGCCGCGTCTACCGCCCGGACTCCGACGCCACCCACACCCCGCAGTTCCACCAGGTCGAGGGCCTGGCCGTCGACGAGGACATCACGCTCGCCGACCTGAAGGGCACCCTGCTGGCCTTCGCCCGCGCGATCTTCGGCGACGAGCGCGACGTGCGCCTGCGCCCGCACTACTTCCCGTTCACCGAGCCGAGCGTCGAGGTCGACGTGAGCTGCTTCATGTGCGCGGGCACCGGCGTCCTGCCGCGGACCGGGGTGCGCTGCAACCTGTGCAAGGGCACGGGCTGGCTGGAGATCCTCGGCTCCGGGATGGTCGACCCGAACGTCCTGGCCGGCATCGAGGCCCACGACTACGACCCCGAGCGCTGGCAGGGCTACGCGTTCGGGATGGGGATCGAGCGCATCGCGATGCTCAAGCACGGCGTGCCCGACCTGCGGCTGTTCTACGACAACGACCTGCGCTTCCTGGAGCAGTTCGGATGAGGCTCGTCCTGGAATGGCTGCACGACTACGTGCGCCCGGACCTCGAGACGCGCGAGCTCGCCGCGCGGCTGGCGATGACCGGCACCGAGGTCGACCGGGTCGAGCACCACGGCGTGGCCGCGCTCGAGCACTTCGTCGTCGGCCGGGTGCTGGAGGCCGGCCGGCACCCCGACGCCGACCGGCTGTGGGTCTGCACCGTCGACGTCGGCGACGGCGCGCCGTCCACGATCGTCTGCGGGGCGCCGAACGTGGCCGCGGGCCAGACCGTCGCCGTCGCGCGGCCCGGCGCGATCATGCCCGACGGGACCAGGCTGAAGGCCGCCAAGCTGCGCGGCATCCGGTCGGAGGGCATGATCCTCGCCGAGGACGAGGTC
The DNA here is from genome assembly GCA_025928415.1 of Solirubrobacteraceae bacterium. GTDB lineage: Bacteria > Actinomycetota > Thermoleophilia > Solirubrobacterales > Solirubrobacteraceae > Paraconexibacter. Next base: position 2,579 of record JAICJK010000038.1, read on the forward strand.
GCGATCGGCACCGAGCACGCCGGGATCATGGTGCTCGACGGCCTGCCGGGCGGCGCGGAGATCGCGCCGGGCGCGCCGCTGGCGCAGCTGTTGCCGATCGCCACCGAGGTCCTCGAGCTCGAGGTGACCCCGAACCGACCCGACTGCCTCGCTGTGTACGGCGTGGCGCGCGAGGTCCACGCGGCGACCGGCGCGCCGCTCGGCCCGCCGCCGTGGGAGCACGACCCGCACCCCGCCGGGGACGCGATCGCCGGCGTCCGGATCGACGTCGAGGTGGGAGACCTGTGCCCGCGCTTCACCGCGCGCGCCTTCGAGGACGTCACGATCGGCCCGTCGCCGTGGTGGCTGAAGGCGCGGCTGCTCGCCGCCGGGCAGCGGCCGATCAACACCGTCGTCGACATCACCAACTACGTGATGCTGCTCACCGGCCAGCCGCTGCACGCCTTCGACCTGGACCGCGTCGCGGGCGCGCACCTCGTCGTGCGCCGCGCGGGGGACGGCGAGCGGATGACCACGCTCGACGACGTCGAGCGCGTCCTGGACGAGGACGTCGTGCTGATCGCCGACGACGAGGGCCCGACGTCGATCGCCGGGGTCATGGGCGGCGCGCGCTCGGAGGTGCACGACGGGACGACCCGCGTGCTGATCGAGGCCGCGACCTGGGACGGCCCCAACATCAACCGGACCTCCGCGCGGCTGGGGCTGCGCAGCGAGGCCAGCGCGCGCTTCGAGAAGGGCCTGGCCCCCGAGCAGGCGCTCGAGGCGCAGGCCGTCGCCTCCCGGCTGATGACCGAGCTGTGCGGCGCCACGCCGCTGGCCGGGACGATCGACGCCGGCGGCGCGGGCCCGGCGCCCGCGGTCGTCCGCCTGCGCGACGCGCGCCTCGCCGCGCTGCTCGGCGCGCCGATCGCCCGCGAGCGCAGCGCGGAGATCCTGGGCGCCCTCGGCTTCGGCGTGGCGCAGGCCGCCGACGGGCTGGACGTCAGCGTCCCGCCGTTCCGGCGCACCGACGTCACCCGCGAGGCCGACGTCATCGAGGAGGTCGCGCGGATCGAGGGCTTCGAGGGCCTCCCGGCGACGGTGCAGGAGAACCGGACGGGGCGCCCGGGGCAGCTCACCGCCGCCCAGCGCCTGCGCCGCCGCGCCGAGGACGTGCTCGTCGGGCGCGGGCTGCGCGAGGTCGTCGGCTGGTCGTTCGCCGGCGAGGCGCTGCTCGACCGGCTGCGCCTGCCCGCGGGCCATCGCCTGCGCGCGGTCGTGCGGGTGGAGAACCCCATGAGCGAGGCGCAGGCGATCCTGCGCCCGACGATCCTCGGCTCGCTGCTCGACAGCGCCGCCCACAACGCGGCGCGGGGGATGGGCGACCTCGCGCTGTTCGAGTCCGGCGCGGTCTACAACCCGGACGGCGACGGCCCGCTGCCCGCCGAGCACCACGCGCTGGCCGCCGTGCTGCGCGGCGCCCTCCAGCCGGCCTCGTGGGCCGCCGGTTCGCCGCCGCAGGCCGGCTTCTTCGCCGCCAAGGCCCTGGTCGAGGCGGTGTTCGGCGCGCTGCGCGTGCCGCTGGCCGTCGCCCCGCCCGAGGACCCCGCCGCCTGGCCGTTCCTGCACCCGGGGCGCGCCGCGGCCGTGCTCGCCGGCGGCGAGCCGATCGGCTTCGCCGGCGAGGTGCATCCGCTGGTCGTCGCCGCCTGGGACCTCGGCGACCAGCCCGTCGCCGCCTTCGCGCTGGACCTCGGGCGGCTCGTCGCGCGCGCGCCCGAGACCGCCGGCTACGCCGACCTGACGAGCTTTCCCGCCGTCCGCCAGGACCTCGCGGTCGTCGTCCCGGACGACGTCCCGGCCGCCCGGGTCGTGGAGATCGTGGGCGCGCACGCGTCGTCGGTGCATGTCTTCGACGTCTACCGCGGCGCGCAGCTCGGCGAGGGCCGCACCTCGCTCGCGCTGCACTGCGAGTTCTCCGCGCGCGACCGCACGCTGACCGACGAGGACGTCGCCAAGGTGCGGGAGAAGATCGTCGCCCAGCTCGCCGGGATCGGGGGCGAGCTGCGTGCCTGACGTCCTGGTGGCAGGCGCCTCGGGCTACGCGGGCGCGCTGGCCGCGCGGCTGGTCGCGCGGCATCCCGCGCTCGAGCTCGCCGCCGCGACGAGCCGCTCGGACGCCGGGCGCGAGCTCGACGAGCTCTACCCGCACCACCGCGTCGGCGTCCGGCTGGAGGAGCTCGACCTGCGCCGCCACGGCGACGTCGACGCCGCGATCGTCGCCTACCCGCACGGGGCGGCCGCGCCGACGGTCGCCGCGCTGCGCGCCCGCGGCGTCAAGGTCGTGGACCTCAGCGCGGACTTCCGGCTGCGCGACCGCGCGACCTACGAGGCGTGGTACGTGCCCCACGAGGCGCCGGAGCTGCTCGCCGAGGCGGTCTACGGGCTGCCCGAGCGCTATCGCGCGGACCTGCGCGGGGCCGGGCTCGTCGCGGGCCCCGGCTGCTTCCCGACCGCGGCGGTCCTCGCCCTGGCGCCGCTGGCGCCGCACCTGGCCGACGTCGTCATCGACGCGAAGACCGGCGTGTCCGGGGCGGGGCGGGCCGCCACGCCGACGACGCACTTCGTCGCCGTCGACGAGAACGTCGTCGCCTACAAGGTCGGCCGCCACCGCCACACGCCGGAGATCGACCAGGAGCTGGCGCTCGCCGGCGCGGTGGATGTCGCGGTGACCTTCGTGCCGCACCTGGTCCCGCTCGACCAGGGCGAGCTGGTCTCCTGCTACGCGACCCTGCGCGCGGACTCCCGCGACGTGGACGTCGCGGCGCTGTTCGCCGGCGCGTACGCCGGCGAGCCGTTCGTCGAGCTGGTCGGCGCGCCGCCCGGCGTGCGCGACGTGCGCGAGACGAACCTCTGCCGGATCTTCGTGCACGCGGAGCCGGGCAGCGGCAAGGCGATGGTCTTCGCGGCGATCGACAACCTCTGGAAGGGGACGGCCTCGCAGGCCGTGCAGAGCCTGAACCTGATGCTCGGGCTGCCCGAGGACGCGGGGATCGCCCCATGAGCGTGCTTCGGCTGCGCCGAAGCATTGCGAGTTCGTGCCGGCTGGCGCCGGCAGAGCGAGTTCGCTGCGCGAACGTCGCGCTGCGCGAACATCGCGGGGTGGTCGCACCATGAGCTTCTTCGGGTCCCGCTGGGTCGAGGTCCCCGCGTGGGTGGCCGAGTCGGCCGAGCCCGGCCTGCCGCGGGGCTTCCGCGCCGCCGGCGCCGCCGCCGGGCTGAAGGCGGGCGGCGCGCTGGACGTCGGGCTGCTGGTGGCCGACGAGCCGGCGACCACGAGCGCCGCGCGCTTCACCGCCTCCGCCGCGCCCGCCGCGCCCGTGCAGGTCACCCGGGAGCGCGCCGACCTGGCCGCGCTGCGCGCCGTGGCCGTCAACTCGGGCAACGCCAACGCGGCCACCGGGCGGGCCGGCCTCGACGAGGCCGCCCGGGTCCAGGGGGCGGCGGGGGTCGCCGCCCGCGTCGACCCCGCCCATGTCGCCGTCTGCTCGACCGGCGTGATCGGCGTGCAGCTCGACGGGCGCAAGGTGATCGCCGGGCTGCTCAAGGCCCAGGAGGCGCTGCGCGCCGGCGGCGACGAGGACTTCGCCGCGGCGATCATGACGACCGACGCCTTCGAGAAGCGCGCCGCGCTGGACGTCGACCTGCCCGCGGGGCGCGTGCGCCTGACCGCGCAGGCCAAGGGCGCCGGGATGATCTCGCCGAGCTTCGCGACGATGCTGTGCTTCGTGCAGACCGACGCGGCGCTCGAAGCCGAGACCGCCGACCTGCTGCTCGGGGTCTGCGTGAAGCGCTCGTTCGACCGCATCAGCGTCGACGGCCAGCTCTCGACCAACGACACCGTGCTGCTGCAGTGCTCGGGCGCCTCGGGGGTCGCGGTGGCGCCCGAGGGCGAGGACGAGCTGGCCTTCGGGCAGGCGCTCGACGCGCTGCTGCGCCAGCTCGCGCTCCTGATCGCCGCCGACGGGGAGGGCGCCCGCCGCGTCGGCCGGGTCGTCGTGCGCGGCGGCAACGCGGGCGGCGTCGAGGCCGTGGCGCGCGCGGTGGCCGACTCGCCGCTGGTCAAGACCGCGCTGCACGGCGGGGACCCCAACTGGGGCCGCATCGCCCAGGCCATCGGCGGCGCGCTCGCGGGCAGCGCGCCCGTCCCCTTCGACATCGCGATCGAGGGCGTGCAGGTCGCCTCGGGCGGCCAGGCGGTCCGCGGCGACCTCGAGGGGCTCGCCGCGCTCGTCGACCGGCCCGAGGTCGAGTACGTCGTCGGCCTGCCCGGCGACGGGCACGAGGTCGAGCTGTTCTTCTCCGACCTGGGGCACGGCTACGTGAGCGTCAACGCGGATTACACGTCATGAGAGACCCCGTGCGCGACGTCGCCACGCTGCTCGAGGCGCTGCCCTACATCCGCGAGTTCCACGGGCGCACCGTGGTCATCAAGTACGGCGGGGCCGCGATGAGCGACCCGGCGCTGCGCGAGGACTTCGCGCGCGACGTCGTCCTGCTGAAGTACGTCGGGCTGAACCCGATCGTCGTCCACGGCGGCGGCCCGGACATCACCGCCTACATGCGGCGCCTCGACCTGCCGGTGGAGTTCGTCGGCGGCCTGCGCGTCAGCGACGCCGACACCGTCGAGGTGGCCAAGATGGTCCTGCTCGGCAAGGTCAACAAGGACATCGTCGGGCGCCTGAACCGCCACGGCCAGTCCGCCGTCGGGCTGTCCGGGGAGGACGGGCGGCTGTTCACCGTCGTGCGCCAGAGCGCGCCCAACGGCGAGGACATCGGGTTCGTCGGGCGCATCGACCGCGTCGAGGTCGACGTGCTCCCCCACATCGCCCCGGACTCCAGCCCGGTGATCGCGTCGGTCGGCGCCGGCGCCGACGGCGCGTCCTACAACGTCAACGCCGACGACGCGGCCGGCGCCGTGGCCCGCGCGCTGCGCGCCTACAAGGTGATGTTCCTGACCGACGTGGAGGGCTGGCTGGCCGACCCGTCCGATCCCTCCTCGGTGGTCAGCGAGGCGACCGCCGACGAGGTCGAGGCCGCGCTGGCCGGCGTCGAGGGCGGGATGCGCCCGAAGCTCGAGGCCTGCCTGAACGCGATCCACGGCGGCGTGACCTTCGCCCACATCGTCGACGGCCGCCTGCCGCACTCACTGCTGCTCGAGCTGTTCACCGACGCGGGCATCGGGACGAAGATCCGGGCGGCGCCGTGATCAGCGACGAGCACCTCACCGCCAACTACGCGCGCTACCCGATCGAGTTCGCGCGCGGCGAGGGCGTCCGGCTGTGGGACGCCGAGGGCAACGAGTACCTCGACGCGCTGTCCGGCATCGGCGTCAACAACATCGGCCACTGCCACCCGGCCGTCGTCGCGGCGATCCGCGAGCAGGCCGGGCGCCTGCTGCACGTCTCCAACCTGTTCTACACCGACCCGATGGTGCGCCTGGCCGAGCGCCTGGCGACCTCGTCACTCGGGGGCCGCGTGTTCTTCACGAACTCCGGCGCCGAGGCGGTCGAGGCGGCGCTCAAGCTCGCGCGCAAGCACCGCCAGGGCGGCGACGTCGTGTCCGTCCACCGCGCCTTCCACGGCCGCACCTACGGCGCGCTGTCCGCCACGCCGCAGGAGAGCAAGCAGGCGCCCTTCGCGCCGCTCGTGCCCGGCTTTCGTGCCGTCGAGCCGACCGCGGCGGCGCTGCGGGCGGCCGTCGACGCGGACACGGCGGCGGTGATCCTCGAGCCCGTGCAGGGCGAGGGCGGGGTGCACGTCCTCGGCGACGACGTCCTGCTCGCGGCCCGCGAGGCCTGCGACGGGGTCGGCGCGACCCTGATCTTCGACGAGATCCAGTGCGGGCTGGCGCGCACCGGGACGCTGTGGGCCTACACGCAGACCCCGGTGGTCCCGGACCTGCTGCTCACCGCCAAGGCGCTGGGCGGCGGGCTGCCGATCGGCGCGCTGATCACCGGCCCGCGGCTGGCCGGCGTGTTCGCCCCGGGCGACCACGGCTCGACGTTCGCCGGCGGCCCGCTGGTGACCGCGGCCGCGCACGCGGCGCTGGACGTGCTGCAGGACCCGGCGCTGCTCGCGCACGTCACCGCGCTGGGCGAGCGGATGGCCGCGGCGCTGGCCGAGCTGCCCGGTGTCGTGGGGGTCCGGGGCCGCGGGCTGATGCTGGCCTGCGAGCTCGAGCCGTCCCGCGCCGACAGCGCGCCGGAGGTCGTCAGGCGCGCGCTGCTGGAGCACCGCCTGGTGGCCAACGCGACCGGCCCGACGACCGTCCGGCTGCTGCCGCCGCTGGTCATGTCCCAGGCCGACGCCGACACGGCGCTCGACCGGCTGCGCGCGGCGCTCGGCGCGTAGGCTGCAGCGCACATGAGCACCACGGAGCGCACCCCGCACACCCGCACCGCCAGCTACCTCGCCGAGCCCGGCGAGGTCTCCAAGGTGCTGCTGCTCTACTCGGGCGGCCTGGACACGAGCGTGATGCTCAAGTGGATCCAGGACGAGTACGCGGCGGAGGTCGTCGCGCTGACGATCAACCTCGGGCAGCCGGGCGAGGACTACGACGTGGTGCAGGGCAAGGCGCTGCAGCTCGGCGCGGTCGCCGCCGAGGTCGTCGACGCGCGCGAGGAGTTCGCCACCGAGTACGTCCTGCCGGCGATCCACGCCAACGCGATCTACGGCCTGGGCTACCCGCTGTTCACCGCCCTGGGGCGCCCGCTGATCGCCAAGCTCGCCGTCCGCTACGCGCGCGAGCACGGCTGCGACACGATCGCGCACGGCTGCACCGGCAAGGGCAACGACCAGGTGCGCATCGAGGGCACGGTCGCCACGCTCGCGCCCGAGCTGAAGGTCATCGCCCCGGTGCGCGGCTGGCAGATGGGTCGCGAGGAGGAGATCGCCTACGCGCGCGCCAACGGCATCCCGATCAAGGGCGGCGCGGAGCAGACTCCGTACTCGATCGACGACAACCTGTGGGGGCGCTCGTCGGAGGGCAAGTGGATCGAGGACCTGTCCCACGCGCCGGACGACGACGTCTTCCAGCTCGTGACGCGGCCCGAGGAGGCCCCGGACGCGCCGCAGGTCGTCACGGTCGGCTTCGAGGCCGGCGTCCCGGTGTCGCTCGACGGCGAGCGCCTGGGGCTGGTCGACCTGCTCGAGCGCGCCGCGGAGCTCGGCATCCGCCACGGCGTCGGCATCGTCGACCACATCGAGGACCGCATCGTCGGGCTGAAGGTCCGCGACATCTACGAGGTCCCCGCGGCCACGATCCTGCTGACCGCCCACGCCGAGCTCGAGCGGCTGGTGTGCACGATCCACCAGAACCAGTTCAAGGGCGAGCTGGACCGCAAGTGGGCCTACCTGGTCTACGCGGGGCTGTGGTGGGAGCCGCTGCGCAGCGACCTCGACGCCTACATGGACAAGGTCGCCGAGCAGGTCACCGGCACGATCGGGCTGAAGCTCTACAAGGGGTCCTGCCGGGTGGTCACGCGCGAGTCGCCCAACGCGGTCTACGACGCCGCGCTGGCCACCTTCGAGACCTCGGGCGGGCTGTTCAGCCAGCAGGCCTCGCCGGGCTTCATCGAGCTGTGGTCGCTCCAGTCGCGGATGGCCCACCGCCTGCGCGAGCGGGCCGAGGCGGCCGGGCCCGGCGGGGCGTGAGGGTCCGGGCGCCGGGGTAGGAGGGCGGCATGTTCTATCGCGTGCTCGGCTTCGTCGTCTGGCAGGTGGGGAAGTGGTACCTGCGCCGTCGCGCGGGCGCGCTCCTGCCCTCCAGGCGCGCCGCGGCCGCCGGGCTGGTCGGCCTCGCCGTCGTGGCGCTCGCCGTGCAGGGTGCGCGCAGGGAGGGATCGAGCTAGCGCCGGCCCGGCGGAGGCGTCGGGGCCGGGGGCTATGGTGACCGCGCCTTGCAGCCCTTCTCCCCGTCCGACGAGCCTCCGTCCCCGCCCGAGCCCGGCTCGGTCGTCGATCCGCGGGTCCTGGCCGAGCGCCGCGCGCGCCGCGCCGAGCTCAGCGAGGCGGCGACGGTCCAGCGGGCCGCGGACGCCGAGCGCTCCCTGGCCGTGCTCGAGCGCCGCCTGGCCGCCGCGGAGGAGGAGCGCTCGCGGCTGCAGGCGCGCCTGGACGAGCAGGAGCGCGCGCTGCGCACGGCGCGCCAGCGCGAGTTCGCCGAGCAGCAGGCCCGGCTGGAGGCCGACGACGCCGCGGGCCGCTCGCGGCGCGAGGCCGAGGAGCGCGTCGACGCCCTGCGCGTGGCGCTGTCGGCCGCGCAGGACCGCATCGCCGAGCTGAGCGCCGAGCTCGAGCGTTCGCGGCGCGCGGCCGACGAGGCGCAGGCCGAGCGGCGGCGCCTGGAGCGCTCGCGCCGCCAGGCCGACGAGCGCCAGGCCGCGCTCGCGGTGGCCGAGGCCGACCTGCAGGGCCGCCTGGCCGCGCTCTCGGCCGCCGAGGGCGCGGCGGAGCGCACCCGCGATGCGGCCGACGAGCGCCTGGCCTCGGTGCAGGCGCAGGCCGACGACCTCGAGACCCGGCTGACGACGATGCAGCGCGGCGGGCAGGCCAGTCGCGGGCTGCTGCGCGCCGAGACCGCGGCGCTGCAGGCGATGCTCGCCGAGGTGGGCGCGACCGCAGGGCGCCTGCGGGCCGCGCTGGCCGTGCGCGAGCAGGACCGCGCGCGGCTGGTGGCGGAGCTCACCGCGGCCGAGGAGCGCCTGGGGATCGCGCGCGCGGGCGCC
>JAICJK010000367.1 GCA_025928415.1 Solirubrobacteraceae bacterium
GACGCGCGCGGAGGCGCACGCCGCGCTGCCGGCGGTCCTGGAGTTCGCCGAGGTCGAGGCGTTCGCCGAGGCGCCGATGCGGACCTACAGCGAGGGCATGAAGCTGCGCCTGGCGATGGGCGTCATCGCGCAGCTCACCCCCGCGGTGCTGGTCCTCGACGAGGTCATGGCCGTCGGCGACCTGCGCTTCCAGCTCAAGTGCACCGAGCGCGTCCGCGAGCTGCGCCAGCGGGGGACGACGCTGCTGTTCGCCTCCCACGACCTCGAGCTCGTCGCGCAGGAGTGCGACCGGGTGCTGTGGATCCACGAGGGCCACGTCCGCGCGCAGGGCCCCACGGCGCACGTCATCGGGGAGTACCGCGACGCGATGGCGGCCGAGACCCTGGCGCGCACGCCGCCGCGCCCCGACGACGGCGAGGACGCCGCGGACGGGGTCCTCGAGCTCGGCCGCAACCGCCTGGGCAGCCAGGAGGTCACGCTGGAGGACGTGCGCATCGTCGGCGCGGACGAGATCCCCACCTGGCGGCTGCGCGCGGGCGACCGCTTCGCGATCCGCTTCACCCTCCACGCGCCCGCGCCGCCGCCCACGGCGCCGGTGGTCGCGCTCAACGTCTACCGCCGCAAGGACATGCTGCTGTGCTGGGACCTGTCCACCGAGCGCGACGGGGTCCCCCTGCCGGTCCCGGCGCCCGACCTCGAGGTCAGCCTCGACCTCGAGCACCTCGAGCTGCTGCCCGGCGAGTACCTGCTCGACCTCGGCGCCTACCGCGACGACTGGGACTACGCCTACGACTACCACCGGGAGGCCTACCCGTTCGTCATCGAGGGCCGCGAGCAGGACGCCGGCATCACCGCCCCGCCGCGCAGCTGGTCGCACCGCCGGGCCGGCCGTCCGGACGGCGCCCCGCGCCCCGCCGGCTGACCTCAGGCCCCTGCGACGCGGCGCAGCCACAGGCTGCTGCCCGGGCTGCGCATCGCCAGCGGCAGCGCCGCGGCCAGCGCCTCCCGGTGGCGGGTCGCGAGGTGGGAGAGGAACAGCTCGATCCGGTAGGCGTGGTTGTGCTCCAGGAACGCGCGCAGGACGTAGGCCTCGTTCCACGCGCGGCCCTGCAGCACCCACTCCCGGGGGTACTCGAACGGGTACAGGATGTCGTGGACGTGGACGACGACCCCGGGCTGCAGGCGCGGCAGGACCTCGTGCACCAGGTGGTTGACGTCGCTGCCGACCTTCGCGACGTGGCTGGAGTCGATGAACAGCACGTCGCCGTCCTGCAGGCTCGTGAACAGCTCGAGCCCCGCGTCCTGGACGGGGACCGCGCGAACGTCGAGGTCCTCCCCGGGCGTCAGCTCGCGCAGCAGCTCGGGGTAGGGCTCGACGAAGACGCACGCCGCGCGGCCGGCCAGGAACCGGTCGTTGACGTCGAGGATCGCGCAGGACGACCAGCCCGAGCCGACCTCGACGATGCGCCGCGGCTTCAGACGCCGCAGCATCCCGTGGAGCGCGAGCGCCTCGCCGTGCTGGAAGTTCGGGTTGTCGAAGCGGTAGCGCAGCCCGGCGCGCGCCGCGTCGCCCCAGGGCTGCTCCCCCGCGAGGGCGCCGACCTCCTGCAGCACGGCGAGCTGGGCGTCGTCGCGCAGGTCGATGCCCGGGAGCTGCGCCGGCGCGGCCCCGAAGAGGGCGCCCGCGCGGCGGCGGACGTCGTCGAGGTCGGGGATCGGCGAGTAGAAGTGCCCGGTCGGCCAGCCCGGGGGCGGTGCCGCGGGCGCCCGGTCGTCCCGGCCGGCGAGCGCGGCGCGGACGGCGCGCGCGAGACGGGCCGCGCGGCTCACGGCGCGGTGCGCTCCTGCCCGGTGGCGGCGCGCCAGGAGGCCATCGAGCCGTAGGCGGTGCCGGCCCAGTCGACCAGCCAGCCGCCGGCGGCGACGTACTCGTTGCGCTCCAGGCGCGCGCCGGGAGCGGTGGCCGACCCGATCGTGGCGACCAGCGGCCGCCCCGGCCCGGCCACGAGCCGGTTGAAGCGGATCCGGGCGGCCGGCCCGCCGGGGGCGGGGTCGAGGAAGCCGAGCGCCGCCGCGTGCCCGGCGATGACGGTGTTGTGCTCGACGCGCAGGCCGGCCGCGCGGTGCCAGAGCAGCAGCGAGGCGAGCGGGAGCCTGCGCGCGTCGTCGCGACTGACGTTGCGCCGGATGACGTTGCCCGGCGTGTCCCGCCGGTTCGGGCCGTTGGCCCACACGATCCCGGGCCCGTCGTTGCCGTGGCTGACGTTGTCCTCCAGGACGCTGTTGGTGACGTTCTGATCGAGGTCGAACCCGTCTCCGTCCACCGTGCTGCCCGTCCGGTTGTCATAGGAGGCGTCGTGGTCGATCCGCACGGCGTTGGAGTCGTAGGTCCAGATGCCCGCGGGACCCTGGTGCGGGTTGTCGTCGAGCCCGCCGTTGCGGAAGGCGGCGCTGTGGTGGATGCGCCCGCCGTCCGTGCCGCCGAGCACGATGCCGTTGCCGGAGGACTGCCCGTCGGGCGTCCCGGGGACGCCGCGGTTGTCCCACGCCCGCGACCGGCGGATCACGACGTCGCGGTTGGTATTGGGCCGCTGCGCCCAGACCGAGATGCCCGCCCTGCCGTCGTCGTGGGCGTCCACGCGGTCGAGCACCACGTCGCGGTAGCCGGACCCCGGCCCCCAGCCGCCCACGCCGACGCCGGCGTCGCCCCAGCCGGCGGCGCTGACGCGCCGGAGGGTCACGGGGCCCAGCAGCCGCCCGCCGTCGGCGTAGACGAGCAGCCCGGTCGCCCGGTTGGCCCGCGCTCCGCTGCCGACGAGGTCGAGGTCCTGGACGACCAGCGCCTCGGTCCCGTAGGCGAGCAGCGCCGGGGACCCGCCGCCGTACAGCGTGGCCCTGCCGCCGCCGTAGGACCCGATGGTCACCGGCGCGCCCGCGCGCCCGGAGTCCCGCGCGTCGAGGCGCAGGTTGCCCCGGAAGGTGGCGCCGCCGCGGAACAGCACCTTGTCCCCGGGCCGCAGGTCCTGCGCGTCGACGCGGGCGATGGTCGCCCACGGGTGCGAGCGGGAGCCGCGCGCGGCGTCGTCGCCGGACGGGCTGACCCGGAACGTGGTCGCCGCCGCCGTGGAGGGCGCGGCGAGCAGGGCGGCCACGGCCGCGAGGCGGATGAGCGATGGGCGTCCCACACCAAGCCGATCGGTCGCCGCCCGCCCGGAGTTGAGCCGGCGGCGTCCCACCGGCGCGATGCTCGCACGCCCGCGCCGGATAGTCTCGCGGCGTTCGCACGCCGAGCCCAAGACGCACCGCGGCGCTCCTTGCGCCGGCCCGCGCCGCCTGTCTGGCCGGGGCCGCCGGGATCGCCTGGTTCTCCGGCGGCTACTTCGAGGTCCCGCGCGTCATCGCGCTGCTCGTCTTCGCCGTCGCGCTCGCGCTCGCCGCGGCGGCGGCCGCGGGGCCGCTGCCTCCTGCGCCGTCGGGCCTGGTCGCGCTCGCCGCCCTGGCCGCCCTGTGCGCCCTGACGGCCCTCAGCGCGACCTGGGCGCCGATCCCCCACGAGGCCGCGGGCGACGCCCAGCGCGTGCTGCTCTACCTGGTCGCCTTCGCCACCGCGCTGGTGGTCTGGCGCCCGCGGGCGGCGGC
>JAICJK010000221.1 GCA_025928415.1 Solirubrobacteraceae bacterium
CCGCTGAGCACTTGTGGGCCCGTTCTAGCTAATGGGGTGCTAACGTGTTCCTCGTGGTGCGCGTCGGGATGCATGAGGCCAAGACCCAGCTCTCCCGGCTGGTCGCCCTTGCCGAGGGTGGCGAGGAGGTCGTCATCCAGCGCTCCGGCCGGCCGGTCGCGCGGCTGGTGGCGGTGCAGCGCCGCCGTCCGGTGGCGGAGGCCTTCGGTGCGCTGCGTGGGGAGATCGAGCTGGCAGACGACTTCGACGAGCTTCCGGCCGAACTCGCCGAGCACTTCACCTGAGCCTGCTGCTCGACACCCACGCCGTCCTGTGGCTGCTCGCAGGGGATGCGCGAGTCGAGGGTGCTCGGGCGGCGATCGAGGACTCGCGCACGCCGGTGCTCGTCAGCGCCGTCTGTGTCTGGGAGGCGGCGATCAAGAGCGCGCTCGGCAAGCTGCAGGTGCCCGCCGACCTTCCGGAACGCCTGGACGAGTTCGCCTTCGAGCGCTTGGCGGTCACCGACGTCCACGCCTGGGCGGTCCGCGCGCTCCCGCCGCTGCACGCCGACCCGTTCGACCGGCTGCTCGCGGCGCAGGCGCTCACGGAGGGGGCGAGCATCGTGTCCGCCGACGCGGTGTTCGACCGCTACGGGATCACGCGCATCTGGTGACCGCGGGCGAGGCGCGGCGAGCCCGGGCCACGTTCCCACGCGCTCGCGGGCGGGTATGGCCCAAGGCATGGGAATCGGCATCGTCATGATCTTCTGCCTGGCGCTCGCCGTGGCGGCGGTCGTCATCTACTTCTTCGTGGTGGGCGGCACGAGCGCGGCGTCCGGCCGGGACAGCGCGGGCGCCGACGCTCCCGAAGGCGAGACGGAGAGCGACCGCGAGCAGCGGCGCAGCCGCGAGGGCGAGCGCCCGGAGCACACGGCCGTCGAGGACAAGACGCACGCCGCCGGCATCCGCGACGAGTAGCACGTGCGTCCGGCGGTGCGCCGTCGTCTCAAGACAGGGTGTCGAGCGCCGATCACCAGGTCATGCACACCCTCGAGAACCCCTACGTCGGGTATGCCCTCGAAGCGCTGGTGCTGCTGCCCGCCGCCCTGCTGACGCGCCTCGTGCGCGGCCGCGGCGAAGTCCGCTTCTAAGAGGCTCGCCTCAATCGCCCGGCCGGCACGGCCGCCCCCCGCGGCCGCTCAGGCCGCCGACTGCTCGGCCCAGTCGCGGTACAGGCGCCAGTAGGCGCCCTGCGCGGCGAGCAGCTCGTCGTGCGTGCCCTGCTCGATCACGCGGCCGCCGTCGAGGACGACGATGCGACCGGCCTGGCGGATCGTCGACAGCCGGTGAGCGATCACGATCGCCGTCCGGCCGGCCAGCAGGCGCCGCAGCGCGACCTCGATGCGGCCCTCGGTGTGCAGGTCCACGTTGGAGGTCGCCTCGTCGAGGATCAGGATGCGCGGGTCGGCGACCAGCGCGCGGGCGAAGGCTACGAGCTGGCGCTGGCCGGCCGAGAGCTGGACGCCGCGCTCGCCGACCTCCGTGTCGAGGCCGTGCTCGAGGCGCGCGACGAAGTCCATCGCGCCGGTGGCGCGGGCCGCCGCCTCGACCTCCTCGCGGGTGGCGTCCGCGCGGCCGAAGGCGATGTTGTCGGCGATCGTCCCGCTGAACAGGAACGCCTCCTGCGGCACGATCCCCATCTGCGAGCGCAGGGAGGCCGCGCGCACCTCGCGCAGGTCCACGCCGTCGACGGTGACGCGGCCGCTCGTGGGGTCGTAGAAGCGGGCGACGAGCTTGGCGAACGTCGACTTGCCCGCGCCGGTGGCGCCCACCAGCGCGACGGTCTGCCCGGGCGGGACCACGAGGTCGACGTCGCTGAGCGCGTTCTCGACGCCGTCCTGCGTGCGGTAGGCGAAGGAGACGTCCTCGAAGGCGACCTCGCCGCGCAGCGGGGTGGGGAGGTCGACGGCGTCCGGCGCGTCGCCCAGCGTGGGCTCCTCGTCGAGCAGCTCGAAGATCTTGTCCAGCGCGGCCATGCCGGACTGGTAGGTCGTGTAGACCTGGGAGAGCTGGCTGATCGGGTCGAAGAAGCCGTTCAGCGCGGCGATGAAGCCGACGAGCACGCCGACGGTGACGTGGCCGTCGATCACCTGATGTCCGCCGTAGAGCAGGATCCCCACGGTCGCGACCGAGCTCAGGAACTCCACTGCGGGGAAGTACGCGGCATTCAGGTTGACCGTGACCATGTTCGCGTCGCGGTTGACCTGGTTGAGCGCGGCGAACCGGGCGCGGTGCTGGGGCTCCTGCGCGAACGAGCGCACGATGCGGATGCCCGACAGCGTCTCCTGCAGGTAGCCGGTGATCGAGGCGATCGTCTCGCGCGTGCGGCGGTAGGCGTCCGCGGAGGCGATCCGGAAGGCGAGCGACGCGAGAGCCATCAGCGGGAAGATCGTGAAGGTCAGCAGCGCGAGCTTCAGGTCGAAGGTGATGAGGATCACCACCGAGCCGATGAGCGTCAGCGACGCGGTGAACAGCGTGGTGACGGTGTCGGTCACCAGCGAGTCGAGCGCCTCGACGTCGTTGGTCATCCGGGACACCAGCACGCCGGCGGGGCGCCGCTCGTAGAACGACACCGGCTGCTGTTGCAGGTGGGTGAAGATCTGCAGGCGCAGGTCCTGCAGCGCGCGCTGGCCGACCCAGCCCGTCAGGTAGGTCTGCAGGTAGGTGCCCAGCCACACGAGCAGCGCGCTGGCGACGTAGGCCACGACGATCCAGTCCAGCGTGGACAGGTCGTCGGCCAGGATGCCGTCGTCGATGGCGTAGCGGGCCAGCGGGGCGGGCGCGAGGGCCGCGCCGGTCCCGATCAGCAGCGCGACGGCCATCGCCGCGACGCGCCAGCGGTAGGGGCGCAGGAGGACGACCAGCCCGCGCAGCTTGCGCCCGCGCCCCTGCGTGCCGCGCAGCCGGCGGCGCAGCTCCTCGCGGTTCCACTGGTTGGTGGCGGCCGGCGCGCTCAGAAGCCCGCCACCTCCCGCTCGACCGGCTTCTGGGTCAGGAAGACCTGGTCCGGCAGGCCCTTCTCGACGATCTCGCGGTACAGGTCGGAGAGCTCGAGCAGCTCGTCGTGCGTGCCGTGGGCGGCGACGGCGCCGTCCTCGAGGACGAGGATCTCGTCGGCGAGCGCGATCGTGGACAGGCGGTGGGCGATGACGATCGTCGTCCGCCCGGCCATGACCTCCCGCAGGGCGTCCTTGATCGCCGACTCGGTGGACGCGTCGACCGACGAGGTCGCGTCGTCGAGGATCAGGATGCGCGGGTCGGCGAGGAAGGCGCGGGCGATCGCGATCCGCTGGCGCTGGCCGCCGCTGAGCGTCAGGCCGCGCTCGCCCACGCGCGTGTCGTAGCCCTCCGGGAGCGCCTCGATGAACTCGTGGGCCTGGGCCAGGCGGGCGGCGCGCTCGATCGCCTCGTGCTGGACGTCCTGCCCGCCGCGCGCGTAGGCGATGTTCTCCGCGACGGTGGCGCTGAACAGGAACGGGTCGTCGGTGACGACGGCGATCTCCGCGCGCAGGGCGTCGGCGTCCACATCGCGGACGTCGGCGCCGTCGACGAGCACGGCGCCGCCGGTCGGGTCGTAGAGGCGGGGGATCAGCTGCACCAGCGCGGTCTTGCCCGACCCCGTCGCGCCCACGACGGCCAGTGTGCTGCCCGCGGGGACGTCGAGGTCCACGTCGCGCAGCGCGGGCGTCGAGCTGCCCTCGTACTCGAGCGTCACGCCGCGCAGCTCGACGTGCCCGTTGCCCGGCGGCAGCGCCGGGGCGCCGGGGGCGACGGGCAGCCCGGGCACGCGGTCGAGGATCTGGAACAGCCGCGCGCCCGACGCGGTCGCGCGCTGGGCCATGCCGAGCGAGATCCCCAGCGTGCGCATCGGCGACAGCAGCATGAGCAGGTAGGTGTAGAACGCGGCGAACTGGCCGGCGGTCAGCGTGCCGTGGATGACCCGGCGCCCGCCGAAGAACAGGATCGCCGCCAGCCCGAGCTGCGGCAGGAAGCCGATGAACGGGTTGTAGAAGGCCTGCAGCCGGGTGGAGACCATCGCCTGGTCGAAGACGCGGCCGACGCTGGTGGTGAACCGGGCGAGCTGGCGGTCCTCGGCCGCGAAGGCCTTGACGACGCGGACGCCGGAGATGTTCTCCTCGACGTCGGCGGTCAGCTCGGCGATGCGCTGCTGGACCTCCTGGATCGCGGGCCGCGAGTGGCGGCCGTAGCGGAACGAGGTGACCACCACGAACGGCACGGGGATCAGCGCCAGCGCGCCCAGGGTGGGGTCGGTGACGAGCATCGCGATGCCGGCCAGGACGATCGTCAGCCCCGACTGGAGCATGAAGACCAGGCCGTAGCCGAGGAAGAAGCGCACGGAGGCGAGGTCGACCGTCGCGCGGGACATGAGCTGGCCGGTCTGCTGGCGGTCGAAGAAGGCCAGCTCGAGCGACAGGAAGTGCGCGTACAGGCGGCTGCGCAGGTCGTACTCGACGCCGAGCGACACGCGGCCGGCGACGAGGCGGCGCGCGACGGTGAGCGTCAGGCGCAGGATGCCGGCGGCGGCGACGGCGAGCGCGAGGCGCAGCAGCTCGGGCCGGTCGCCGGCGCGGACCTGGTCGATCGCGCGGCCCGTGAGGTACGGGATCGCGACCGTCATCACCATCGCGACGGCGGCGAGCGCGAGCGAGGCGATGACGCCCTTGCGGTAGGGCGCGAGGAACTTCAGCAGTCGCCCGAAGATGGCCATCGGCGGGTGATTGTAGTTGCTGCGGCAACGGCCCCGTGAGTGCATGGCAAGGACGGTCCGACGCGCCGTTGCCGTGCGACAACCGCCACCGCGAAGGTGCGTGGCATGTCCAAACGGAGAGGCGGCGTAGGGCCGGACCGGCATCATGTGGGGGGTGCCCGCCGTCCCCACCGGTCTGTGCGCCTCGTGCGCGCACCAGTACCTGGTGCACACGACGCGGGGGTCGACGTTCTCGCGCTGCGAGCGGTCGAAGGTGGACGCGGCCTACCCGAAGTACCCGCGGCTGCCGG
>JAICJK010000252.1 GCA_025928415.1 Solirubrobacteraceae bacterium
CGCCGCCGGCCACGGTCACGCCGGCGCGCGCGAGGCGCGCGCCGAGCTCCGCGCCCGGGAGCCCGGGCGCGCCGATCCACAGGACGTTGGCCTGGGAGGGCGCGACGACGAGGGGGCGCTCGGCCAGCGCGGCGAGCAGGTCGCGCCGCCCGGCCACGATCGCCGCCCCGCGGCGCCGGGCCAGGTCCCCGGCGGTGTGCAGCGCCTCCAGCGCGCCGGCCTGCGCGAGCTCGTTGAGGCCGAGCTCGGGCTCCAGGCGCTCGAGCAGCGGCTCGGCGCCGGGGCCCCCGACCGCGTAGCCGACCCGCAGCCCGGCCAGGCCCCAGGCCTTGGAGAACGTCCGGAAGACCAGCAGGCGCGGATGCTCCTCGCCCAGCGCCAGCGCGGCGTCGCCGGCCTCCGCCTCCGGGTCCACGTAGTCGCGCAGGGCCTCGTCGAGCAGCAGCACCACGCGCTCGGGCAGCGCCTCGAGCAGCCGGGCGACCTCGCCGGCACCGAGCAGCTCGCCCGTGGGGTCGTTCGGGTTGCACAGCGCGACGATCCGCGTGCGCTCGTTGACCGCGCTGAGCAGGGCGTCCACGCCGAAGCCGGGGACCGGGACGGCGTGGCCGCGCGCGCGGCGCGCCATGACCGGGTAGAGCGGGTAGGACGGCCACGGCGTGACGAGCTCGTCGCCCGGCTCGAGCAGCGCCTGGGCGGCCGCGCTCATCAGCTGCGCGGACCCGTCGCCGACCACCACGCGCTCGGGCGGCACGCCGAGGAGGTGGGCGAGCTCGTCGCGGAGCTGCGTGGCGTGGCGGTCGAGGTAGCGGTGCAGGCCGCGCCGGGCGGCGAAGGTGATCGCGTTGACGATCGACGGCGGCGGGTACTCCGGCCACGTCGTGCCCGACAGGTCGAGCGGGTCGACGCGCGCGAGCTCGCGCAGGCGGCGCTCGGAGGCCTCGGTGCGCTTGGTGGCGTTGACCTCCTCCTCCGAGAGCGCCTCGAACTGCTTGTAGTAGCCGAAGAGCCCCACTACGCGCCGGGGGCCAGCGACGCGCCGGGGCCCGCGATGATCAGCAGCCAGAACATGAACGCGACGAAGCCGACCGCGGCGGTCGCCGGGAACACGATCCGCAGGACGCCCTGGCGCTGGTCGTGACCGGCGGCGCGACGGACCAGGATCCACGCCTGGTCCAGGCGCTTGAGGAGCATCAGCCCGCCGAACAGCGCGATCATGAGCACGACGAAGCCGGCCAGCAGGGCCCACCCGAGGTTGTCGGTCCAGTACTGCACGCGGCCGGCGATCCACAGCCCGCCGGCGGGGATCGGGCCCCAGTAGGCCAGGCAGAGCAGGAACATCACGGCGAGGAGGCCGGCGGCCAGCGCGCGGTCGACCGTCCGCCGCGCCGCGCTGCCGCGCGCCGGGAGGCCGCGGTAGCGGATCGGCGCCGTGCCCGGACGGCGCCCGACGAACAGGCCGCCGTTGTCGGTCGGATCGCTGCGCACTCCCTACACCCTAGACGCGCATTGCGCTCCTGTCCGCCGGTCAGCGGCGGGCCGGGCGCCTACCCGCGCGCGTAGAGGGCCTCGAAGCGGTCGGCGAAGCGCTCGTTGACGACGTTGCGCTTGACCTTGAGCGTCGGCGTCAGCTCGCCCGTCTCCTGCGTCAGGTCGTGGGGGAGGATGAAGAACTTCTTGACCTGCTCGACCTGCGCGTACTTCTCGTTGGCCGCGTCGAGGATGCCCTGGATCAGCGCGATGACCTTCGGGTCCTGGGAGAGCGAGGCGATCGACGTGTCGGCGATGCCCTGCTCCTGGGCCCAGGGGACGATCTCCTCCTCGTCGAGGGTGACGAGCATGACGGGGAACGGCCGGCGGTCGCCGTGCATCACGGCCTGGGAGACCCAGCGCGACTGCTTGAGGTCGTTCTCCAGGTTGGCCGGCGTGAGGTTCTTGCCGCCCGCGGTGATGATGATGTCCTTCTTGCGGCCGGTGATGTAGACGAAGCCGTCGTCGTCGATCGACCCCAGGTCGCCGGTGTGCAGCCAGCCGTCCTCCACCGCCCCGAACGATGCGTCGTCGTTCTTGTAGTAGCCCTGGAAGATGTTCGCGCCCTTGACGAGCAGCTCGCCGTCCTCCGCGATCCGCACCTCGACGCCGGGCAGCGGCTTGCCGATCGAGCCGAAGCGATGCTGGTCGGGGCTCGAGCTCGTGGCCACGGTCGCGGTCTCGGTCATCCCGTAGCCCTCCATGACCGGGATGCCGCAGGCGTAGAAGAACTCGAGGATGTCCTTGGAGATCGGGGCCGCGCCGGTGACGGCCTCGCGCAGCCGGCCGCCGAAGGCCGCTCGCACGTTCTTGAACAGCGCCTCGTCGGCGCGGTCGTACTCGGCCTGCAGGTCGGCCGGGATGGGCTCGCCGGCGGCCTGCAGGTGGCGTACCGCGAGGCCCGTCCGGGTGGCCGCCGCGATGTCGTCCGCGTCGCCGTGGGCGGTGACCAGCGCGTAGAGCTTCTCGAAGATCCGCGGCACCGACGGCAGGTAGGTCGGCTGGACCTCGGAGAGCTCGGCGATGATCTGCTTCGGGTCGCCGCCCCAGTAGGCGATCGTCGCCCCGAGGTCGAACGAGCCGAGCTGCAGCAGGAGGGCGAAGGCGTGGGCGAGCGGCAGGAACAGGTAGATCGTGTCGTCGTCGGAGCCGATGCCGCTGCCCCGCGTCTGCACCATGTCGAGCACCGAGCGGTAGTTGCCGTGGCTGAGCACGCAGCCCTTGGGCGGCCCGGTGGTGCCCGAGGTGTACATGAACGTGTACGCGTCCTCCGGGCGCACCGCGGCGGCGCGGGCGTCGAGCTCGGCCGGCTCGCGCCGGCGGCCCCGCTCGCGCAGCTCGTCGAGCGCGATGGCGCCGGCGGCCCGCGTCTCCGGGGACGGGTCGATGACCACGATGTGCTCGAGCTGCCCGAGGCGCTCGCGGACGGCGAGGACCTTGGCGACCTGCTCGGCGTCCTCGCAGACGACGGCCCGCGACTCGGAGTTGCCGATGACCCACTCGCACTCCGACGGGGAGTTCGTGGGGTAGACCGGGACGACGGTGAGCCCGGCGGCCGTGGCGGCGAAGTCGGCGTAGGTCCACTCGGGCCGCGTCGTGCACAGGATCGCGATGCGATCGCCGTGGGTCAGGCCGAGGTCGATGAGACCCCGGCCGATCTCGGAGACCACCTCGCCGACCTCGGCGTAGGTGACGTCGATCCACGTCCCGTCGACCTTGCGGCGCAGGGCCACGGCGTCGCCGTACTTCTCCGCGGCACGACCGACGAGGTCCGCGATCGTCTTCGAACCCGTGCCGCGGGCGGCGGTGCCGGCCTCCATCAATGCTCCTCCTCGGTGACGCTGGGTCAGGACGCTGAGGAGCGAATCCTACGGCGCGCGTCTCAGACGCGCACGGGGTACTGCTGCGGGCTTGACGCCGGACTGCCCAGGTTGGCCATGAAGAGGGACTTGTCGATGCGGCCCTGGAAGATCGGGACGCCGAGCTCCATGCACTTGCTGATCACCTCCCGTCGCTCGAGGCCGGACTCGCGCGCGAGCTCGGTGGGCGTCAGGTGATTGGCCATCAGGCGAGATCCTCCTGTGCAGGTGGCAACGTGGCCCCCATGATGCACCGCCGCCCGGACGTCGGCAAGCCCAGCGGCCGCAAACCGGCGCTTCGAGCGCCGAATCCCGTGCGCTAGGGCGCCGGATCCGGGCGTCAGATCGGGTTGGGGACGTCGACGAAGACGTGGCGGACGCCGAAGCGCTCGGCGAGCTCCTCGCCCAGGCGGCGCACGCCGAAGGTCTCGGTCGCGTGATGGCCGGCGGCGAGGAAGTGGATCGCGTTCTCGCGCGCGACGGCCATGACGCGCTCGGCGGGCTCCCCGGTCAGGAACGCGTCGAGCCCGAGCGCGATGGCGTCGTGGACGTGATCGGCCGCCGCGCCGGAGACGATCCCGATGGTGCGCACGCGCTCGGGCCCGTCGAGGAAGGCCAGCGGCTCGCGCCCGCCGACCGCCTCCCGCACGCGGGCCACCAGCTCGGCGGGCGCCATCCCGTCCCCTCCCAGCCGCGCGGCGACGCCGATCGGCGCGCCGCGGTGTGGCGCGAACGGCTCCCAGGCGGTGGCGCCCAGCGCGCGGGCCAGGCTCGCGTTGTTGCCCAGCTCCTGGTGGGCGTCCAGCGGCAGGTGGTAGGCCGCGAGCGCCATGTCGTGGTCGAACAGCAGCTTCAGCTTGCGCGCCATCGGGGCGTCGAGCGCACGTGGCGCGCCGTCCCAGAACAGGCCGTGGTGGACGAGCACGAGGTCGGCTTCCTGCGCCGCTGCGCGCTCGAACAGCGCCTCGTGGGCCGACACGCCCGTCACGACGGCGCGGACCTCGCCGGGCCCCGGGACCTGCAGGCCGTTGGGGGCGTAGTCGCGGAAGTCGGCGGGACGCAGCAGGGCGTCGAGGTGAGCGCAGAGCGCGGCTGGGGAAGACATGGGCCTCGGGATGCGCGGCGGTGAACGATGTCGCGCACGCAACCTACCGTCAGGCCCCGG
Organism: Solirubrobacteraceae bacterium; assembly: GCA_025928415.1. Classification (GTDB taxonomy): domain Bacteria; phylum Actinomycetota; class Thermoleophilia; order Solirubrobacterales; family Solirubrobacteraceae; genus Paraconexibacter. The sequence continues at coordinate 4,555 of JAICJK010000252.1, forward strand.
CCTGTACCGTCAGCCCACCGGCATGGACCACCCCGCACCGAGGCCGAGCAGGACGCCGAGCGACACCCCCTCGCACGGGGGCGGCCACGCCCTCGCGGGCGTGCCGGCGGGC
>JAICJK010000186.1 GCA_025928415.1 Solirubrobacteraceae bacterium
GCCGTCGGGGGAGACCGCGCCCTGCGCGCCGGGGACGCCTGGGCCGCTCACCCGCGCCGCCCCCACAGCAGCGCGCCGGCGACGCCCGCGACGACCGCGACCGCCGCGCCGGCGGCGGCCCGCCAGGCCTCGCCCAGGTCGCGCGTCGTGTCGACCGGGTCGGGCGGCAGGCCGTAGACCTCGGGGTCGTCGAGCAGCAGGAAGAACGCGCCGGCGCCGCCGATGCCGTCGTCGGGCCCTTCGAGGTAGAGCTGGGCGTGCTCCTCGCCGCGGCCCTGGAGCTCCTCGACGCGCCGCTCGGCGTGCGCGCGCAGCTTGTCCAGCGGCCCGAACTGGATCGAGTTGGTCGGGCACGCCTTCGCGCACGCCGGCTCCTGCCCGTCGCCCAGGCGGTCGTAGCAGAGGGTGCACTTCCACACCCGGCCGTCGTCCTCGCGCTGGTCGAGCACGCCGAACGGGCACGCGGGCACGCAGTAGCCGCAGCCGTTGCAGATGTCCTCCTGGACGACGACCGTCCCGAACTCCGTGCGGAACAGCGCGCCGGTCGGGCAGACCTCCAGGCAGGCGGCGTGGGTGCAGTGCTTGCAGACGTCGGAGGACATCAGCCAGCGCAGGCCCTCGACGTCCTCCACCTCCACGCGCTGCTCGACGAACGCCACGTGGCGCCAGGTGTCGGCGCCCAGGCCGCCGGTGTTGTCCATCGACAGCCCGAGGAACTCGAGCCCGTCCTCCGGCACCTGGTTCCACTCCTTGCAGGCGACCTCGCACGCCTTGCAGCCGATGCACAGCGACGTGTCGGTGAAGAACCCGACGCGGTCGCGAGCCTCGTCGCCGTAGGTGCTCGGCCAGGCGGTCGTCGGCAGCTCGTAGGTGCTCATGGGCCGGTCGGGGCGCCCGCGCGGCGCCGGTAGTCGTCGACGTAGGCCAGCAGCGCGGGCCCGCGCGGCCGGCGGCCGCGGCGCACGTCGCAGGTGGAGCCCTTGAACTCGGAGATGTGGACGTTCCGGTCCAGGACGAAGGGCAGCAGGTCGTTCGCCGAGTCGCCGCTCGCCAGCCCGTTGGGCCCCCAGTGGTAGGGCAGGCCGATGGTGTGGACCTCGCGGCCGTCGATGCGCAGCGGGCGCATGCGGTCGGTGACCAGCACGCGCGCCTCGATCGCCGTCCGCGTGGTGACGATCGTCGCCCACTCCCTGTGCTCCAGCCCGCGCAGCGCCGCGAGCTCCGGCGACACCTCCACGAACGGGTCCGGCGCCAACTCGGCCAGGTAGGGCAGGAAGCGCGACATGCCGCCCGCCGTGTGGTGCTCGGCGATGCGGTAGGTCACCATCGCGAACGGGAAGACCTCGGAGCCGGGGTCGCCGGCGGTGGGGTTGTAAGGGTTGTCGTCGCGCTCGTACCGCTGCCGGGTGGGGTTGGCCTGCACCTCGGGGTAGAGCGCGTTGCGCGCCGGGGACTCGTGCGGCTCGTAGTGCGCCGGCAGCGGCCCGTCGACCAGCCCGCTGGGGACGTACAGCCAGCCCTTGCCGTCGGCCTGCATGATGAAGGGCTCGTCTCCGCGCAGCGCCATCTCCGCCTCGGCGCCCTCGTCCGGGACGTAGCCGGGCGCCTTGTCCTTCTTGAAGTCCGGGACGTCGTCGCCGGTCCACTCGCCGGCCTCCTCGTCCCACCACACGTACCGCTTGCGCTCGCTCCACGGCCGGCCCTCCGGGTCCGCCGAGGCGCGGTTGTAGAGGATGCGGCGGTTCATCGGCCACGCCCAGCCCCAGTCCGGCGCCACCCAGGACTGCTCGCTGCCGGGGCGGCGGCGGGCGGTCTGGTTGGCATCCCCGCCGTAGCTGCCGGAGTAGATCCAGCAGCCGCACGCGGTCGACCCGTCGCCCTTCAGGGCCGTGTAGCCGTCGACGGCCTTGCCGCCGGCGACCTCGAAGCCGGAGATCTCCTTCAGCACGGCCTCCGCGTCGGGCTCGTCGTGCTCGCCCTCCGTCGGGTAGTCCCAGGTCAGGTCCAGGACGGCCCGGTCGCGCGGCTCGGTGGAGCCCGCGAGCTTGTCGCGGATGCGCCTGGTCAGGTGGAACATGAAGTGCAGCTCCGAGCGGCAGTCGCCCGGCGGCTCGACGGCCTTGTGGTGCCACTGCAGCAGGCGCTGGGTGTTGGTGAACGACCCGCTCTTCTCGGTGTGCGCCGAGGCCGGCAGGAAGAACACCTCGGTCCCGATGTCCTCCGTGCGCAGCTCGCCCGTCTGGATCTCCGGGCCGTCCTTCCAGAACGTCGCCGACTCGATCATCTGCAGGTCGCGGACGACCAGCCACTTCAGGTTGGCCATGCCGAGCCGGTGCAGCTTCGCGTTGGCCGAGCCGACCGTCGGGTTCTCGCCCATGACGAAGAAGCCCTCGACGTCCCCGTCGCGCATCCCCATCACCGCGGGGTAGATCGAGTGGTCGCCGGTCAGCTTCGGCAGCAGGTCGAAGCGGAAGTCGTTCTCCGGCGTGGCCGTCGCGCCCCACCACGCCTTGAGGAGGCTGATCGTGTACTCGCGCATGTGGCCCCAATAGCCGCCGGGCGACGTGTTGGTCTCCAGGTAGGCCTCCAGCGAGGTGTCCTGGCCGGCGTGCGGCATCGGCAGGTAGCCGGGCAGGATGTTGTAGAGCGTCGGGATGTCGGTCGAGCCCTGGATCGAGGCGTGCCCGCGCAGCGCCATGACCCCGCCGCCCGGGCGGCCGATGTTGCCGAGCAGGAGCTGCAGGATCGACGCGGCGCGGATGTACTGCACGCCGACGGTGTGGTGCGTCCAGCCCACGGAGTAGACGAACGCGGTGGTCCGCTCGCGGCCGGAGTTGGCCACGACGGCGTCGGCCACGCGCGCGAACTGCGCGGGTGCGATGCCGCAGACCCGCTCGACCATCTCGGGCGTGTAGCGCGCGAAGTGGCGCTTGAGGACCTGGAAGACGCAGCGGGGGTCCTGCAGCGTGTCGTCGTGCTCGGGCGGCTCGCCGTGCTCGAGGCCGGCGCCGTGCGCGCCGTGCGACTGCTCGCCCGTGGAGGTCTCGGTCTTCGACCCGGACCCGCCCGCCTTGGCGGCCTGCTCGCGCTTGCCGGCGGCCGACGGCGGCTCCATCCCCGCGTAGGACCAGCTCGAGACGTCGTAGGAGCCGGACTCCTCGTCCCAGCCGGAGAACACCCCGGCGAGGTCCTCGGTGTCCCGGAACTCCTCGTCGAGGATCGTCGCGGCGTTCGTGTACGCCGCGACGTACTCGCGGAACTCGTGGCCGCCCTGCAGGACGTGGTTGATCAGGGCGCCGAGGAAGGCGATGTCCGTCCCCACGCGGATCGGCACGTGCTCGTCGGCGATCGCGCTCGTCCGCGTGAAGCGCGGGTCGACGTGGATGATCTGCGCCCCGCGCTCGCGCGCCTCCATCACCCACTGGAACCCGACGGGATGGCACTCGGCCATGTTCGAGCCCTCGATGACGATGCAGTCGGCGTTGGCGAGGTCCTGCTGGAAGGTGGTGGCGCCGCCGCGCCCGAACGAGGTCCCCAGACCGGGGACCGTGCTCGAGTGTCATATGCGGGCCTGGTTCTCGATCTGCACGGCGCCGAGCGCCGTGAAGGACTTCTTGATGAGGTAGTTCTCCTCGTTGTCGAGCGTGGCGCCGCCGAGGTGCGCGAAGCCGAGCGTGCGGCGCAGCAGCTCCCCGTCCTCGCCGGCCTCCTGCCAGGTCCGCTCCCGCGTCTCCAGGACGCGGTCGGCGATCATGTCGAGCGCCTGCTCGAGGTCGATCTCCTCCCAGTCGGTCGCGTGCGGCGCGCGCCGCAGCGCCTTGGTCGTGCGGGTGGGGGAGGTGACCAGCGACAGCGAGGAGGAGCCGCGCGGGCACAGGCGCCCGCGGGAGATCGGCGAGTCCGGGTCGCCCTCGATCTGGACGACCTTCTCGTCCTTGACGTAGAGCTTCTGGCCGCAGCCGACGGCGCAGTAGGGGCAGATCGAGCCGACGACGCGGTCGGCGTCCTGGGTGCGCGGCTTCAGCGAGGCGGAGCGCTTGGACTTCGCCGCGGACCCGAGCGCGAGCGGGTCGCCGCCGCCGGCCTGGCGCAGCAGCGAGGGGAGGCGGGGCGACCGGCGAGCCATCGCCACGGATCATCGCCTGGGCGCGGGGGCGTGACGCGGGATCGGTCCGTTCTCGGACCATCCGCGCGCCGCGCGGGACGGTCATTCGATCGCCGCCGTGGCTCCGTCGGCGCGATCGTCGTCGCGCACCCGGCGCAGCAGCGGCAGCGACGCGAGCGTCGCCACGCCGCAGACCGCCCATGTCGCCGAGTAGCCCTGCGTCGAGCTGAGCACCGGCCGCGCGGCGGTGATGGCCAGGCCGGCGATCAGCGGGCCGAGCATCACCCCGATGCCGCGGCTGGCGCTGTAGAAGCCGGTCAGCAGGCCGTGACGACCCTCCGGCATCAGCGGCTGCAGCAGCGCGTAGGGCAGCGACAGCAGCACGCCGCCGCCGATCGCCAGCGGCACGGCCGCCACCGCGAGCACGACGCGCGAGGTCGTGAAGACGAGCGCGAACATGGGCAGGCCGAAGATCACGGCGCCGCAGGCCATCGTCGCGCGCGTGCCGAAGCGGTCGGCCAGCTTGCCGCTGCCCAGCGCGCCGACCAGGATGAAGACGGCCACCGCGCCGACGAGCAGCGCCGCGCTGCTCAGCTTCACGCCGAGCCCGCGGGTGAGCCACAGGATCACGAAGGTCTTGAGCGCCGCGAGCGCGAGCTCCCACAGCGCATTGGCCAGGAAGAAGGCCCGCAGCGCGGTGTCGTGGCGCAGGGCGCCCGCGACCTCGCGCACCGAGTCGGCGATCCCGTCGTCCTCGCGCGACGGGCGCTCGCGGTCGGCGCCCGGGTCGGCGGTCCAGGCGAACACCACCACCACGCCGGCGACCAGCACGGCCGCGACCAGGAACGGCGCGGTCCGCCCGAGCGACAGCAGCAGCCCGCCGCCGAGCAGCGCGAGCACCGTGCCGGTGCCGCGGAACAGCGCCTGGGTGCTCTGCGCCCGGCCGGCCACCTCGTCGGGCACCAGGTCGGGGTAGAGCGCGCGGTAGGGCTCATACGCGATGAAGTAGCCGACGAAGAAGACCAGGATCGCCGCGGCCAGGGCGCCGAGCGAGCCGACGAAGCCCAGGCCGACCAGGCCGACCACCGCCACCGGGGTGCCGGCCGCCACGAACGGCAGGCGGCCGCCCCAGCGCGTGCGCAGCCGGTCCGACCAGGCGCCGATCGGCAGCGGCAGCAGCAGCGCGCCGAGCCCCTCGGCGCCGATCAGCAGGCCGATGACGGTGTTCGAGGTCGTGAAGCGGTGGGCGACCGTCGGCCCGTAGGTCGACACGACCGTGATCGCGAGCGCGAGCGCGAGGGTCGGGAGGCCGAGCAGTCCGAGGCGATGGCGCTCCTCCCGGCTCAGCGATCGGCCGCCGTCGTCCTCCCCCTCCCCCTCGGGGCGGCCGGCGTCGTCGTCCGCCGGCGCATCGGCCTCCCGGTCGCCGGCGCGCACCGTCACGGCATGGCCCTGCTGCTCGATGGCATGCAGCGCACGTGCCCGGCCGCGGTGGCCGTCAAGCGCCGGGTGTCCGCCCGGGCGCGAGCAGCCCGGCGCGGGCCGCCAGCCAGCGGCGCAGGAACAGGCGGTCCTGCGGCGCCATCTGCTCCAGGCGCAGCCCGCGC
>JAICJK010000064.1 GCA_025928415.1 Solirubrobacteraceae bacterium
AGCGCGGTGACGTGGGCGTCCTCGTGGGCGCCGGCGGTCTTGGCGAAGCGCGCGACCTCGCCGCTGAGCGCCCCCTTGGCGTTGGCGCTCTTGTAGAACGCGGACTCGAGGTACTCGAGCGTCAGCGCGTAGTTGAGGATCGCGACGTCGCCCTTGGGCAGGCCGCCCTGGGCCCATGCCGTGCCGGGCAGCAGCGCCATCGCGGCGCCCCCGGCGACGACGGCGCCCGTCCCGCGCAGGAACGAGCGGCGGTTGACCTGGTTGACCCGGTCGGCGGCCTCCTGCAGCGCGCCGTCGGTGTCGAAGGCGGCGAGGTGGGTGACGTCGACCGCCGGGATGTGGTGCTTGCTCATGTCGGTGCTCCTTGGCTTCCGCGTGGCGGTCAGGACTTGATGAACCCGGTGCCCTTGACCGCGGACAGCACCGCGGACATGGACAGCGGCGCGTTGAACGCGTCGGGGGCGGGGACCGGCGTCTTGCCGGCGCCGATGAGGTCGCGCACCCAGGAGGCGTGGCGCGCCTCGACCGCGAGGATCGACCCCGCGGAGGCGAGGATCGCGCTGGAGTCGATCTTGTCGGCCTGGCCCTGGTAGGCCGAGACGCCCGTGTCCTCCAGCGTCTTGGAGGTCGACAGGAACATCTTCTGGCTGCCGGTCGTGCCCTTGAAGTCGAAGCTCGGCTTCTTGCCGGCCGCCGAGCCGAGCGCCTTCTGCAGGGCCTCGACGTGGGCGGCCTCGTGGCCGGCCACGACCTTCGCGAAGTTGGCCGCCGAGCCGCTCAGCTTGCCCTTCGCGACGGCCTCGGCGTAGAACGCGGACTCGAGGTACTCGAGCGTCAGCGCGTAGTTGAGGATCTTCATGTCGTTCTTGGACACGCCGCCCTGGGCGCGGGCGAGCGCCATCGGGATCGCGCCGGCCACCAGGCCGCCGCCGGCCACCAGGCCGACGCGCCGCAGCAGCCCGCCGCGCGTGCTGTGCTCCTCCAGCCCGGCCCGGGCCTCGGCGACCGCGCCGTCGCGGTCGAGCTCTTCGATGGTCATGTCGTCGTGCATGGGTTCCTCCTGGGTGTTCGGGATCACCGCACGACCACCGTCCCGTGCATGTTGGGATGGAAGTCGCAGTGGTAGGCGAAGCTGCCGGCGTGCGCGAAGCGGAAGGACCTCGAGGCGCCGTGGGACTGGCTGCCGAGGTCGCGCTGGGCGCCGGTGTCGAAGGTGACGGTGTGGTTCGCGGCGTCGCGGTTGGTCCACGTGACGCGCGTGCCGGGGCGGACCACGGTGCGCCGGGGGCTGTAGTCGAAGTCCGCGATGGCGATGCGGGCGGTGGTGCCGCCCGCGGGCCTGGCTGCGGGCGTGGTCGCGGCGCTCGTCATCGCCGCCGCGGGCGTCGTCCTCACGGCGCCGGTGGCGACTTCGCCGGAGCCCCCGCAGCCGGCCAGGACGCCCGCGCCGAGCAGGGCTGCCGACCCTCCGAGCACCATCTGTCGCCTCAGCTGCACGTCTCCTATGACGTGCCAGGGCGCGCGCTGGATCAGCCCGGGCGCCGCGCGGCACGCCGCGCGGCAGGTCTACGCGGCGCGCTCAGGCGCGGGCGGGCAGCGCCGCCAGCGTGGCGCGCAGGTCGTCCGCGTCCTCGAAGTCGAGCCCGAGGCGGTGCACGTGGTGATGGGCGATGCGACCGTCCTCGTCGACGACCACGACGGCCCGGCGGGTCCCGAGCACCGGGGCCGAAGCGCCGTAGGCCCTGGCCACCGCGCGGTCCTCGTCGGCCAGCAGCGGCACCGTCAGGCCGTGCTCGGCGGCGAACGCCGCGTGGGAGTCCATGCCCTGGCTGGAGATGCCCACCAGCACCGCGTCGAGCCCCTCGACCTCCGCCGAGCGGTCCCGGTAGGAGCAGAACTGCTTCGTGCACACCGGCGTGCGGTCGCCGGGGTAGAACAGGAGCACGACGCGGCGCCCGCGGTGCTCGGAGAGCCGGAAGCGCCCTTGGGTGCCCTCGAGCTCGAAGTCCGGTGCGGGGTCGCCGACGCGCGGGGAGGCCATGCCCCTAGCCTACGCCGCACGTGGACCCGTGGATCGCCGACAGCGCGCAGGCCATCGCCGCCACCGCCGCGCGCGAGCTCGAGGCGCTCGTCGGGGTCTCCTCGCCGTCGGGCGACGTGCGCGGCGCCGAGGAGGCGATCGCCGTCGCCGTCGCGCTGCTGCCGCCCGACGCCCGCGTGGAGCGGGTCCCCTGCTCGTCGCCGGGGCACGCGCCCGACCTCGTCGCGCGGCTGCCCGGCACGGGGGGCTCGCGGCTGCTGCTCGTGGGCCACGTCGACACCGTCGTCGCCCACGACGCGCACGAGCCGCTGCGCCGCGAGGGGGAGCGCCTGGTCGGCTCTGGCTCGATCGACATGAAGGGCGGGGACGTCCTGGCGCTCGGCGTCCTGCGGGCGCTCGCCGGGCGCCGCGGCGACTTCGCGGAGGTCGCGCTGCTGCTCGTCGCCGACGAGGAGTGGCGCACGGCGCCCTTCGGCCACGTGGAGCGCTTCGCGGGCTTCGACGCCTGCCTGTGCTTCGAGGCGGGCCAGCGCGACGCCGGGGGCGGCGACGCCGTGGTCGCCCGCCGCAAGGCCGCGGGCACGATCCGGATCACGGCCGCCGGCCGCTCGGCCCACTCGGGCTCGGCGCCGGACGACGGCGCGAACGCGCTGCTGGCCCTCGCCGCCGTCGCCCAGGCCGTGGCCGCGCTGCACGCGCCCGCCGGCCCGCAGCACCTCACCGCGGTGCCCACGGTGGTGCGGGCGGGGGACGCCTTCAACGTCGTCCCGGCCGCCGGCGAGCTGGTCTGCGACGTGCGCGCCGACGCCCTGGGCGCCTTCGAGGCGGTGCTGGCCGCCGTGCCGCGCGAGATCGGCGGCGTCACGCTGTCGGCGGAGAACCTGCGCTGCTGGCCCGGGATGGACGCCCGCGCGGCCCTCGAGCCGGTGCTCGCGCGCGCGGGGCAGGCCCTCGGCCGCCCGATCGCCGCCGGCCGGCGGGGCGGCGCCAGCGACGCCAGCCACTTCGCGGCCACGATCCCGCTGACCGTGGACGGCCTGGGGCCGCTCGGCGGCGGCGCCCACGCGCCGGGCGAGTTCGTGGTCGCCGAGTCGCTGCGCACGCGCGCGGAGGTCGCCCTCGCGGTGGCCGCCGCGAGCCTGGCGCACAGCCGCTCCTGACCGCCTCAAGTCCCCCGCTCCCCGGCCGACTCCGAGGGGGAGCCCTCGTTCCGTGGGCGATGTTCTGTATCCTGCCGCGCTGATCGCAGTGCACAGCCGAATCCCCACCGCCCATCGGTGGGGAACGGGGGACCCAAGTGGCCGTCAGTCCAAACGGCCCGGGGCGAGTCGTCGCGAGATCGCGACGTAGGGCAGCTCTTTCAGCCCGAGTCCGTCAGCTAACCCCGTAGGCGCCCGAAAGAGAGAGGTAACGCCTACCGTGCCCCTGACGTGCCGCCGTTCGCCGTTCGCCGTTCTGCTGTCCGTGCTGTCGTTGGTCTTCACCGGTGCTCTATGCCTGCCCGCGTTCGCGGATGCGACACCTTCCGGTTCGTCGTCGAACCTCGGCGCCCGGACCCTGCGCCCGGGAACGAGCGGACACGACGTCCGCCAGCTCCAGCGCCTGCTGACCAAGGTCGGCATCAAGGTCAAGGCCGACGGCCAGTTCGGCCCGGGCCTCAAGTCGGCCGTGCAGCGCTTCCAGCGCGCCGCCAACCTCAAGCCCGCCTCGGGCACGGCCGGCCGCCAGACGCTGGCCGCCCTGCGCCGCGCCGCCTCCGGGGCCCAGGTCGGGACCTCCGGCGGCTTCGACCCCGACAACGCCGGCCAGCGCACCCAGAGCCTCGGCGACCGCATCCCGGTCCGCAAGGGCATGAGCGGCCATGACGTCAAGGTCCTCCAGGACTTCCTGCACCGCCTCGGCTACAAGGTGTCCGTCGACGGCGAGTTCGGCCGCGGGACGGTCAAGGCGGTCAAGGCCTTCGAGGCGGCCAGCAGCCTGACGACCGACGGCGTCGTCGACGCCGAGGACATCGACGCGCTGCGCGGCCAGATCAGCCCGCGCGCCGGCGACGAGCAGAACCTCGCGGCCAGCACCCCGGCCGGCAGCGAGACCGACGACACCGCTCCGGCCCCGCTGGCCCCCGGCGACCGCGCCCAGGTCGGCTCCGACGGGCTGGCCATCGCCCCCGCCTCCGCGCCGCCCGAGGTCCAGGAGATCATCGCCGCGGGCAACGAGATCGCCCAGACGCCCTACGTCTACGGCGGCGGCCACGGGAGCTGGACGGCGCGCGGCTACGACTGCTCGGGCTCGGTGTCCTACGCGCTGCACGGCGCGGGGCTGCTCGACAAGCCGCTCGTCTCGGGCGACTTCCCCAAGTGGGGCGACAGCGGCCCGGGCCAGTGGGTCACGATCTACGGCAACTCCGGCCACGTGTACATGGTGGTCGCGGGGCTGCGCTTCGACACCAGCGGCGCCAAGCAGGACGGCAGCCGCTGGCACAAGTCCTCGCGCCCCACCTCGGGCTACGGCGTGTCGCACCCCACCGGCCTCTAGGCCGGCGGCACGGCAGCGGCGGGCGGCCGGTCCGAGCACCGGTCGCCCGCTACAGTCGCTCACTTCGTGACGGACCCGGCCAGGCACCTCCCGCTCACCGATGACGAGGAGCTCCTCGCCGCGGAGCTGCCGACGGTCACCAACCTGCGCACCGACGCCGAGCGCGTCGAGCGCATGCGGGCCGAGCTGGAGATGGGCTTCGAGCGGATGGCCGGCGTCCGGCGGGCCGTCTCGGTCTTCGGGTCCGCGCGCATCCCCGAGGGCCATCCGGACTACGAGCTGGCCCGGGTGGTGGGGCGCAGGCTGGGGGAGTCGGGCTTCGGCGTCATCACCGGCGGCGGCCCCGGGATCATGGAGGCCGCCAACCGCGGCGCGACGGACGCGGGCGGCGAGTCCGTCGGGCTCAACATCGAGCTCGAGTTCGAGCAGGACCCGAACCCGTATCAGTCGCTGCCCCTGCAGTTCCACTACTTCTTCACGCGCAAGGTCATGTTCGTCCGCTACGCGAACGCCTTCGTGGTCTTCCCCGGCGGCTTCGGGACCCTCGACGAGCTCTTCGAGGCGCTCGTCCTCATCCAGACGCGCAAGGTCCGCCACTTCCCGGTGCTGCTGGTCGGCTCGGCGTTCTGGGCCCGGCTGATCGACTGGGTCCGCGAGGAGCTGCTCTCCCGCGCGCTGATCAGCCCGATCGACCTCGACCTGTTCCGCGTGACCGACGACCCCGAGGTCGTCGTGGCCGTGTGCGCGCAGGCCGTCCGCGAGCAGCACGAGCTCCCCGCCGACCCCGCCCGGCCCCGCGCGCCGCACCGGCCGCTCGGGATCTAGCTTCGAGCCGGCGCTACTCCTCGGCCGACGGCCGGCGCCGGTCGCGCTTGATGCCCGAGCGCCTGCTCTTCGCGGCGGCCCGCCGCTGCTTGGACGCTTTGGTCGGCCGCGTCGCCGTCCGGGGCCTGCGGACGTGCAGCGCCTGCGAGAGGCGGCCCCGCAGGCGCTCGAGGGCGAGCTCGCGGTTGCGAGCCTGCGAGCGGGCGTCCTGGGCGACCGCCCGCACGACCGGGCCGCAGCGCGCGGCGAGCCGCGCCTTCTGGGCATCGGTCAGGGTCTCGGACGCCGCGACGTCGAAGCTCGCCTCCACGCGCGAGGCGGTGACGTTGGCATGCTGCCCGCCCGGCCCCGAGGAGCGGCTGGCGCGCAGCACGACCTCGCGGAGCGGGATCGCCACGTCGCGGGCGATGGGCATCGGGTCCTCCATCGCGGCGGATGGTCCCATGCGGCGGGCGCGAGGACCCGACCGGCGCGGCTCAGACCAGGGCGGAGGCCGACGCGGGGTCGGTCCCCGGGGTGGCGCGAGCGGCCCCGGCCGAGGCGGCTTCCGGCTCGAGCGCGGCGGCGCCCTCCGCCTGCTGGGCGCCCGCCTGCCCGGCCTCGGTGGCGCCCGTCAGCGCCTCCGCGCGCGAGCGCAGGACCTCCAGCGGCGTGAGCAGGACGATCTTCAGGTCCAGCCACGGCGACCAGTTCTGCACGTACCAGTTGTCGAGCTCGATCCGGTCGCTCAGCGACGTCTGGCCCCGGAGGCCGTTGACCTGCGCCCAGCCGGTCATGCCCGACTTCACGCGGTGGCGGTCGTCGTAGCCGCGGACCTGCGTCCCGAACAGCGCCACGAACTCCGGGCGCTCGGGGCGCGGGCCGACGAGGCTCATGTGGCCCAGGACGACGTTGAAGAGCTGCGGCAGCTCGTCGAGCGACGTCCGGCGCAGGAAGGTCCCGATCGTCGTCCGGCGGTCGTCTCCCTCCACGCCGCCCGGGGCGTGCCCGGCGCCCGCGAGCTCCGCGGCCACGCCGCCGGCGCCCGGCGCGTGGGCGGGCTCGCGCATCGTGCGGAACTTCAGGATGTCGAAGACCTGCCCGTCGCGGCCCACGCGGCGCTGGCGGAAGAGCACGGGGCCGGGGGAGGACGCGCGGACGCCCAGCGCGAGCAGGAGCAGCACGGGGGACAGCACGACGACCCCGACCGTGGCGATGAGGCGCTCGATCAGATGCTTGACGGTGAACGGCAGGGAGCGCGGGTGCGTGGCGGGCAGGCCGCAGAGCGCCATGCCGCCGACGTGCGCGACCCACTGGCGGTCGTTGACGTTCTCGAACAGCCGGGGCACGACGGAGACCTCGAGGCCGAGCTGCTGCACCTGGCGGATCACGGGCAGGACCGTGGAGTCCGGGGCGGAGGAGAACGCGACGATCACGTGCTCGACGCCGGTGCGGGCGGCGATGTCGCCGAGATCGGCCGGGCCGCCGAGCACCGGGCCGCTCGCGCCGAGGTCGCGGAACGCCGGCGCGGGGTCGGCGTCGAGGAAGCCGATGGGGTGCAGGCCGAGGCCGGGGCGCTCGAGCAGGCGCTTCTCGAGCTGGGCGCCGACCCATCCGGCGCCGACGATCAGCGTGCGCTTGCCGCTCAGCCCGCGGGCGCGCGCGCGGTGCTGGGCCGCCAGCAGGGCCAGGCGCAGCGTGGTCACGCCGGCCGTGCCCAGGGCGCCCGCGACGAGCAGGCCGGAGGTCGTGGCGGGATCGGGGTCGACCAGGGCGGCGAGCGCGAGCGCGCTCAGCGTCCCGACCGCGCAGGCGGTGACCGACTCGCGGATCGTGTCCAGGGCCTGCAGGCGGCTGGGGCGCTCGCCGTACATCTGGCGCATCCCGAGGCGCGCGATCGTCGCCACCGCCAGGGCCACGAGGAGCCAGGTCGCGCTCGGCGCGATCGGCCCGCGCGGGGCGAGGCGGGTGGCGGCGGCCAGGGCGGCCCACAGCATGGCGGCGTCGCTCGCGAGCGACAGCAGCGTCCACGACGAGCCCGAGAACGGGTCGTGGGCGGCCGCGCGAGGCGCGGGCACGGTGCGACTCCTGCGTGGCGAGGCCAGCGTGGGCACGTGTCGGCAATCGGCAGGCCGGCGCGTCCCCGCGACCCCGCGGGGCCGCGAATCAGCACCTCGTCCAGGTGCCCTGCAGGTGGTGGAGGCGCGGCCGAGGGCGTCGCGCTAGTGGCGCTTGGAGGACTTCTTGGAGCGCTTGTGCGACGCCTTGGCCGTGAGCGTCCTCGTGGTCGCGTGCCGCTGGCGGTTGCCGGCGCGGTCCAGCGCGACGATCGAGAACCGCTGGCGCCCGTAGCGAACCCGCGGGGCGACGACGGACCACGTCGTGCCCTTGCCCGCCCGCCGCGCCTTGAGCGTGTGCCGCACCGAGCGCTTGCACGGCCTGCTGCGATGCCCCTTGCGCTTGCACGTCGCGGCGTAGGTCGTCGTGAGCGTGGCCTTGAGGCTGCGGATCCCGGCGCTGAAGCCGCGGTCGCTGACGCGCAGGCGCAGCGAGCAGCGCCGTCCCACGCAGTGCGCGGACAGGACCTTCACGGTGGGCGCGGTGCGGTCGACCAGCGCGGCGGGGGTGACCACGGGGGCGGGGGCGGGCGCTGAAGCCGCCGCGGGTGCGGCGGGCGCCGGCGTCTCTACGACCGGTGCGACCACGATCGCGGCACTCCGTCCGATCGGCCCCGCGACCGAGGTCACCGCGGAGGCGCGCTGCCCATCAGCGGCGCGGGCCACCACCTTGCAACTGACTGAGTCGCCGATCTGTCCGTCGTCCAGTACGTAGGTAGTGCGGTCGGACCTCTGCAGAACCATCCCGCTGCCGTCCCGGAAGACGTACGTGAAGCCGGTGGCGCCCGACCATGTGCCTGCCGAGCAGGTGAGCGTCGAGCCGCTGGTCAGATCGCCCTGCAGGCTCGGGGCAGTGAACGAGCGCGGCACTTCGAGCGGTTGGCCACCCGCCAGAAATGCACCGACAAAACTGCGCACGGATGGTGCCGCGATCTCTGTGTAGACGCCCGAGGCCCCCGCCTTGGCGCAGCCATCGCCGAATGACACGATGCCGACCAGGAGTGGCGTCGCATCCTGGGTTACCAGCGGGCCGCCGCTGTCGCCCTGGCAGGAATCGCGGGAGGGAGCGCCTGCGCACAACATCACGTCCGCGACGTAGGCCCCGATGTAGTGCGGCCCGCAGGTCGGGTCGGTATCCGAGACCGCGCTGACTGTCGCCGCCTGCAACCGGGCGGAGCTCTGGTCGGCGCCGGAAGCGGTCGTCCCGTAGCCCGACACGCTGAGCTGGGTTCCCGCCGCCGTACGTGCGCCTGCGGCAGGAAGGGCGATTGGCTGCACCTTCAGGCCGGTCGTCAGCGGGGCGGAAAGTGTCAGGACGGCAGCATCGTTCGCGAAGGCGGCGGGATCGTAACCCGGCATCACAGCGATCGAGTCCACGCTGGCCTCCTGACCGTCTGCGATCAACTGACTGTCGCGGCCGGCGATCACTTGCACCTGGGCCGGCGGCCACGGGTCCCCGTCCTCATCGAGGGCACAGTGCGCTGCGGTCACCACCTCCGTCGTGCTGACGATCGAACCGCCGCACAGATACGGCCCGGCGTACACCAGCGCCTGCCACGGATACGTCGACGTCGACACGGTGCCCCCGCCGACGATGCGGGGGGTGATGGTCATCGCTCCGGCCGCGGCGGGGGCGATCGCGAGCGCGGCCAGGGTGATGGCCAGGATGGGGAACCGGCGGCAG
>JAICJK010000384.1 GCA_025928415.1 Solirubrobacteraceae bacterium
GGCGCCCGGCGGCTACGCGGCCAGCGGCGCCGCGGCCGGCCGGCCGTCGCGCTCGGCCGCGCCGGGCCCGTGGTCGCCGTGGTAGGGGCCCGGCTTGGGCCGCGGCCTGCCGCCGGGGAAGGCGAGGCGCAGGATCGTGCGCTGCACGCCACCGATCTGCTTGAAGAACGGCCCGACGTTGTACGGCAGCTCGTAGCGCTCGCAGAGCTCCTTGACGCGCGGCGCGATCTCCGCGTAGCGCGAGCTCGGCATGTCCGGGAACAGGTGGTGCTCGACCTGGAAGCCGAGGTTGCCGCTCAGCACGTGGAACAGCGGGCTGCCCGAGATGTTCGCCGCGCCGAGGAGCTGGCGGACGTACCAGCCGCCGCGCGTCTCGCCGGCGACCTCGTCCTCGTCGAAGGTGTACGTCTGGTCCGGGAAGTGCCCGCAGAAGATGATCGCGTAGGACCACACGTTGCGGACGATGTTCGCCGTGAAGTCGGCCTTCACGGTGCTGGTGAAGGCCGCGCGGCGGCCGGCCGCGCCGCGGCCGCCGATCAGCGCGCTGAGCGCGGGGAACGCGAGGTAGTCCTTGACGATCTGGCTGCGCGCCTTGCCCGCCATCCCCTTCAGCTCGCGCTTGACCGCGGCCTTGGACTTGCGGCCGGCCTTGATCTCCTCGAAGTCGAGGTCGTGGGCGGCGACGCCCCACTCGAAGAACGCCGCGAGCACGAGGTTGTAGAACGGCTGCAGCAGGTAGACCGGGTGCCACTTCTGGTGCGGGTCGATCCGCATGATGTCGTAGCCCAGGTCGCGGTCCTTGCCGCGGATGTTCGTGTAGGTGTGGTGGACGTAGTTGTGGGAGTGCTTCCACGCCTCGGGCGTCGACGCCGTGTCCCAGTCCCAGGTCGAGGAGTTGATCTGGGGGTCGTTCATCCAGTCCCACTGGCCGTGCATCACGTTGTGGCCGATCTCCATGTTCTCGAGGATCTTGGCCAGGGACAGCAGCGTGGTGCCCGCGAGCCAGGCGGGCCGGCGCCGCGAGGCGAACAGCACGATGCGCGCCATCACCACCAGGCGGCGGTGCATCTCGATCATCGAGCGGATGTAGCGGGCGTCGCGGTCGCCGAGCTCGGCGAACACGTCGTCGTGGATCTTGTCGAACTCGCGCCCGAGCTCCTCGATCTGCGCAGGCGTCAGGCGGGCCAGGGGGCTCTCGATCAGGCGGTCGGCCATGGTGGGTCCTCGCGTCGGGTGTGGGGGTCGGGTCGGATGTGGGGCTCGGGGGTCACAGGTCGATGACGACGGCGCCCTCGGGCGCGTTGACGCACGTGCGGACCATCTCGCCGTCCTGGCCGTGCACCTCGCCGGTGCGCAGGTCGCGGATGCGCCCGGAGCACAGCCGGCCGACGCACGTGTGGCAGATGCCCATGCGGCAGCCGAACGGCAGGGTCGCGCCCGCCTCCTCGCCGGCGACGAGGATCGGCGTCCCGCCGTCGCTGGTCGCCTCGACGCCGCTGGACTCAAAGCGGATGCTGCCGCCCTCGCCCTGCTCGGCCTCGCTCTGGCCGATGATCGGCTGGAAGCGCTCCATGTGCAGGTGCTCGCAGGAGCCGGCGTGCTCCTGCCAGTGCGCGGTCAGGGCGTCGAGCATGTCGCCCGGCCCCGAGGCGAACGTCTCGCGCTCGCGCCAGTCACCGCACAGGCGGTCGAGGTCGGCCGGGGTCAGGCGGCCCTGCTCGGCGGTCCGCTGCTCGTGCAGGCGGAAGCCCGGGTGGCGGCGGGCCAGCGCCCGCAGCTCGGCGCCGAAGATCACGTCGCCGGTGGTGCGCGCGGAGTGGACGAGCACGGCGTCGTGCAGCGCGTCGCGGTGGTCGAGGCTGCGCAGCATGCTCATGATCGGCGTGATGCCGCTCCCGGCGCTGATGAACAGCAGCTTGGGCGGCAGCGGGTCGGGCAGCACGAAGGTCCCCTCGATCCCGCCGAGGCGCACGATCGTCCCCGGGCGCGCCTCGCGCACGAGGTAGGGCGAGACCTTCCCGGCCTCGACGAGCTTCGGGGTGATCGAGATGCAGCCGTCGGCCCGGTCGGGATCGGAGGTCAGCGAGTACGCGCGCCAGTGGTGCACCCCGTCGACGGCCATGCCCACGCGCAGGTACTGCCCGGGCTTGTGCCCCGGCCACTCCCAGCCCGGCTTGATGACGACGGTGGCGGCGTTGGGCGTCTCGTGCTCGATGCGCTCGATGCGCCCGCGCAGCTCCTGGGTGGACCAGAGCGGGTTGATGAGCTCGAGGTAGTCGTCGGGCAGCAGCGGGGTGAACAGCGAGCGCAGCGAGCGCAACGCCTTCAGCCGCCACTCGGGGACCTGAGGACGCGCCCCACGCTCAGCCATGACCGCCGCTGTACCCGTTCGCTCGTCGCACGTACCGAACGTAACAGGATGAGAACGACTGTCAACGGAGTGTTCTCACACAACGCCGCGGCGGTCTAGACTCGGACGATGGCCGCGTCCCGCCCACTGCCCAAGCGCCGGGAGCGGGAGCGCGAGCTGGTGCAGGCGACCCGGGCCCTGTTCGACGAGCGCGGCGTGCAGGACGCGCCGATCGAGGAGATCGCGCGGGCTGTCGGCATCGCCCGCGGGCTGATCTACCGGCACTTCTCCTCCAAGGAGGAGCTCTACGTCCTGACGGTCACCGACTACCTGGCCGAGCTCGACGGCGTGCTGGCCGCCGCGGGGGCGCCGGCCGCACGGCCGCGCGCGGCGTCCCGCAAGGCAGCCGCCTCGACAGCGCCCGCCGACCGCCTCGAGCGGCTCACCCGCGCCTACGCCGGGTTCTGCGAGCGCTACCCGGCCTTCCTGGACTGCGCCCTGTCGCTGATGCGCCGCCCCGCGCGCGAGCTGCGCGACGCCGTCTCCGAGTCGGTGTGGCTGCGGCTCGGGCAGGGCATGGCCGCCTGCATCGAGCACGTCGCCCACGTGCTGCGCGACGGCGCCGCCGCCGGCGACTTCGCCGTCCCCGACCCGGAGTACGCCGCCAACGTGCTCTGGACCCAGGTCCTGGGGGTCATGCACCTCGCGCGCATCCAGGTCGGCCTGCGCCAGGCGGCGCCCGGCATCCCGGCGCTGTTCCCCGTCGCCCCGGACCGCGTGGTCGAGTCGTGCGTGGATCTCGCGCTCGCCTCGGTCGGCGCACCCGCCACGCCGTAGCCCCGGGCGGGCGGAAGCCGTGCAGTTCCTCCACGGCGCGGGCGGCGTTCCCGCCGCGGCCTACGGTCCCGTCACGAGCGCACAGCCAGAGCGCCCCGTCCGACCCCCACATCCCACCCCCGGGCGGGGCGCTCGTCAGCCGCCGAGCGCGCCGAGCTGCTCCATCAGGCTGAGTGCGTCGGACAGGCCCCAGAACTCGACGACCTGTCCGTCGCGCACGCGGTACTGCGCGAAGCCCAGCATCCGCACCGAGCGGCCGGTCGGCTTGACGCCCATGAACTCGCCGGTGTGGGTGAAGCTGCACGTCCAGCGCTCGAAGACGAGGTCACC
>JAICJK010000628.1 GCA_025928415.1 Solirubrobacteraceae bacterium
GGCGATCGACGCGTGGGCGCGGGAGATCGCCGACGGGCTCCCGGACCGCTAGCGGTGGCGCTGGAGCCGGTCGATCTCGCGGCGGATCTGGTCCTCGGTGATCGGCTGGCGGAAGTACACGTCCCAGGCGTTGAAGGCGAGGCCGATGCCCCAGCCCAGGGTCAGCCACAACGGCCAGGGAAACCAGCTGTGCGAGGTCACCGCGATGATCGTCCACACGCCCCAGACGAGCACGTTGATCGTGAGGTATGCGAACGCGTGCGTGTGCAGGTCGCGGCGCTTCTTTACCCGGCGCAGCGCCTGCTCGCGCAGGCCCTCGGGGCTGTCGGCGACGACGTCGTCGAGCACATCGGTGTCGGACATGGACTCAGGGTCCCAGCGCCTCGCGCCGGGCGCGTCCGGGAAACCGCGCCGACCCGGTACGGAGGAACTACCCGGCCGGCCCGCCGCGCCGGCGATCGGAAGGACATACCAGTAGACAACTACACGGTGGTACAGTTGTGCCCATGACGCGCTACGGACCCGTCGGCCGCCTGGGCCGCTTCACCGCCGGCCACGTCCGCGAGGTCGCCATCGCCTGGGCGCTGGTCGCCGTCGCGCTCGGCTTCTTCGCCCCCAGGGTCGAGACGGCGCTGTCGGGCGCCGGCTGGGAGGCGACCGGATCGGAGTCGGTCGCCGCTCGCGACGCGATCGACCGGGGCTTTCGCGGCCTGTCGTCCAGCGCCCTGACGGTGGTGGTGCACTCGGATGCGAAGACCGTCGCCGATCCGGCGTTCCGGCGCGCGATCGCCTCGGCGCAGACGGTCCTCAGGAACGACCGGCGCGTCAGCCGGGTCGTGCCCCCGCAGCCCGGCGCCTCGATCTCGCGCGACGGCCACACCGCGATCGTGCAGGCGGGCGCCGCGACGGACGCCAACGGCATGGTCCGTGCCGCCGATGACCTCAAGACGGCGCTGCACCGGCTCCAGGGCGACGGCGTGCAGATCTCGCTGACCGGGGCCGGGGGCATGTGGTCGGACTTCAACGAGGCCAACCGCTCGGCGATGATGCGCTCCGAGCTGTTCAGCTGGCCGGTCACGATGGTCATCCTGGTCGTCGCCTTCGGCTCGCTCGTCGCCGCCGGGCTGCCGCTGATGCTCACGATCCTCGGGCTGCTGGCCTCGGCCGGGTCGCTGTACCTCGCGACGCACCTGCTCGACGTCTCGATCTGGGCGATGAACTTCGCGCTGATGTTCGCGCTCGCGCTCGGCATCGACTACGCGCTGTTCATCGTGATGCGCTTCCGGGGAGCGCTGTTCGGGTCCGCCAAGCCCGTCGAGGAGGCCGTCGCCGAGACCATGGACACCGCCGGGAAGGCCGTCCTGTTCAGCGGCGTCACCGTCCTGATCTCCCTGACCGCGGTGATGCTCGTCCCGTCGCCCGCGTTCCGCTCGTTGGCGCTCGGGATCATGCTCGCGGTCCTCTTCATCCTCGCCGCGACGCTGACGCTGCTGCCCGCCGTCCTGGCCAGGCTCGGGCGGCGGGTCGACGGCTTCTCGCTGCCGTGGGTGCATTCCGGCGAGCACCGCTCGGCGCGCTTCGCGGCCTGGGGCGAGCGGCTGTGGAGGCACCCGCGGGCGTACGGCTCGGTCGCGGTGGTGGCGCTCGTCGCGCTCGCGCTGCCCGTCCTCGGCCTGAAGACCGGCATGCCCTCGATCAAGGTGGTGCCC
>JAICJK010000082.1 GCA_025928415.1 Solirubrobacteraceae bacterium
AGCAGCCCGGCCATCGTGGCGACGTCGTCGACCGCGCCGGCCCCCAGCGCCCCGTCGCTCGCGCCGTGCCCGCGGGCGTCGAAGGCCATGGCCAGCAGCCCGCCGCCGGCCGCGGCGCGCGCGACGTCGTGGTGGTTCTCCTTGCGCGAGTCCGCGCCGTGGAGCAGCAGCAGCCCGCCGACCGGCGGCCCGGCGGGCGCGAACAGGTTCCAGGCGAGCCCGTCGTGGACCCCGCTCTCGGCCGGCGGCTGGGCGTGGACGACGCGCACGGCGTGGCATGATGCGCCACCGCATGGCCGCGGTGCAACAGCTCTCGGACGCCTTCCCGCTGGGCTCGCGGCTGGACGAGCGCGGGCGGCTGCAGATCGGCGGCTGCGACGCGCTGGAGCTCGCCGCCGAGTTCGGCACCCCGGCCTTCGTCGTGGCGGAGGACGACCTGCGCGCACGGGCGCGCGCCTTCGTGCAGGCCTTCGCCGAGCGCACCGGCGACTTCGACGTCCTGTTCGCGTCCAAGGCCTTCCCGTGCACCGCGGTCTACCGCGTGCTCGCGCAGGAGGGCATCGGGTGCGACGTGGCGGGCGGCGGCGAGCTGGCGACCGCGCTGCGCGGCGGCTTCGCGCCCGAGCGCATCCTGCTGCACGGCAACGCGAAGACCGAGGCGGAGCTCGCCTACGCGCTGGACGCCCGGATCGGGCTGATCGTGGTCGACGGCCTCGACGAGCTCGACCGCCTCCAGCGGGTTGCCGGGCCGAGCGTCCGCCAGGCCGTGCTGATCCGCGTGGCCCCGGGCGTCTCGCCGGACACGCACCCGGCGATCTCCACGGGCGGCCCCAACACGAAGTTCGGGCTCAACCTGGCCGACGCGCAGGTGGCGATCGACCGCCTGCGCGCCGACGAGCGCTTCGACCTGCAGGGCCTGCACTTCCACATCGGCTCGCAGATCCTCGAGCTGGCGCCGTTCCGCCGCGCGCTCGAGGTCGTCGTCGACGCGCTCGGGGACTTCGGGACCTACGACCTCGGCGGCGGCCTCGGCGCCACCTACGCCGGCGAGCGGCCGCCGTCGATCGAGGCCTACGTCGAGGGCAAGGTCCGGATGGTCGAGGAGGTCTGCGGGCCGGGCCGGCGGATCCTCGACGAGCCCGGGCGCGCCCTGGTCGCCAACAGCACGGTGACGCTCTACACGGTGCAGAGCGTCAAGCGCAACGTCGACACCTGGGTCGCGGTGGACGGCGGGATGTCGGACAACCTGCGGCCGATGCTCTACGACGCCCGCTACGAGGTGCAGGTCGCCAACCGCTTCGGCGGCGGCACCCGCTGCCACGTCACCGGCAAGCACTGCGAGTCCGGCGACGTGATCGTCCGCGACGCCGACCTCGCCGACCCGCGGGCCGGCGACGTCCTCGTCACCCCGGCCACCGGCGCCTACGGCTACGCGATGGCCAACCAGTACAACGGCGCCCTGCGCCCGCCCGTCGTGATGGTCGCCGACGGCGACGCCCGCGTCGTGGTCCGGCGGGACACGGTCGAGGACCTCTTCGCCCGCGACGTCGATGGCTGAGCCGTTTCGGATCGGCCTGCTCGGCCACGGGACGGTCGGCGCGGCCTTCGAGCGCCTGCTGGCCGACCGCGCCGGGCAGATCGCCGCGATCACCGGCATGCGCCCCGAGGTCACCGGGGTGCTGACCCGCTCGCGCGGCGACTTCGCGGAGATCCTGGCCGGCAGCGACCTGATCGTCGAGCTGATGGGCGGCATCGAGCCCGCCCGCGGTCACGTCCTGCGCGCGATGGCGGACGGCCGCCACGTCGTCACCGCCAACAAGCAGCTGCTCAGCCGCCACGGCGAGGAGCTGTGGGCCGCGGCGCGCGAGCACGGCGTCCAGCTCCGCTTCGAGGCCGCGGTGGCCGGCGTGGTCCCGGTCATCCGCGTGCTGCAGGAGTCCCTGGCCGCCGCGCACGTCGACCGCATCCACGGGATCGTGAACGGGACGACCAACTACATCCTCACCCGGATGGCCGAAACCGGCGCGTCCTACGACGACGCCCTGGTGGAGGCCCAGCGCCTGGGCTACGCGGAGGCCGACCCGACCGAGGACGTCAACGGCGCCGACGCCGCCGCGAAGATGGCGATCCTCGCGCGCCTGGCCTTCGACACGCCCGTCCACCTCGACGAGGTCGCCTACGAGGGCATCGAGCACATCACCGGCGACGACATGCAGTACGCGCGGGACCTCGGCCTCGGCCTGAAGCTGATCGGCACCGCCGAGCGCGTCGACGGCGGGCTGAGCGTGCGGGTGCACCCGGCCTTCCTCTACGCGGGCCATCCGCTGGCCAGCGTCGGCGGGCCGTACAACGCGGTGACCGTCGAGTCCGACGCGATCACCGAGATCACGATGTCGGGGCCGGGCGCGGGCGGCCCGCAGACCGCGAGCGCCGTGCTCGGCGACGTGGTCAGCGCCATGATCCCGCCCGCCTCGACGCCGGAGACGACCGACCGCCTGCGGCTCGTGCAGGACGTCGCGTCCTCGTTCTACCTCTACCTCGAGGTCGCCGACCGTCCCGGCGTGCTGGCCCAGGTCGCCCAGATCCTCGGGCTCCAGGGCGCGTCGGTGAAGTCCGTGGTCCAGAAGGGGCTGGGGGACAACGCGCGGCTGGTGATGGTCGTCCACCCGATCCTCGAGTCGCGCCTGCGCGCCGCCGTGGAGCTCATCGCGGGCCTGGACTTCGTCCGCGCCCGGCCGCGCGTCATCCGCGTGATCGAGGAGGAGTTCGGGTGAGCGTGCTTCGGCTGCGCCGAAGCATTGCGAGTTCGCTTCGCGAACATCGCCGGAAGGTGGGTTTGTGAGCGGCCGCCCGGGGCTCATCCGGCGCTACCTCGACCGCCTGCCCTTCGAGGCCGGCGACCCGATCGTCACCCTGAAGGAGGGCTCGACGCCGCTCGTCCACGCGCCGTGGCTGTCCGAGCGCGTCGGCGCCGAGGTCCACCTGAAGATCGAGGGCGCCAACCCGACCGGCTCGTTCAAGGACCGCGGCATGTGCTGCGCGCTGACCGCCGCGGTCAAGGAGGGCGCCGAGGCCGTCATCTGCGCCTCCACCGGGAACACCGCGGCCAGCGCGGCGGCCTATGCGGCGCGGGCCGGGCTGCGCTGCGCGGTCATGGTCCCCGAGGGCAAGATCGCCACCGGCAAGCTCGCCCAGGCGCTCATGCACGGCGCGCGGGTCATCGCGCTGCGCGGGAACTTCGACCAGGCGCTGACGCTGGTGCGCGAGCTGGCCGCGCGCCACCCGATCGCGCTGGTCAACTCGGTCAACCACTACCGCCTGGAGGGCCAGAAGACCGCGGCGTTCGAGCTCGTCGACGAGCTCGAGCGCGTCGACGCCGTCTGCATCCCGGTCGGCAACGCGGGCAACATCACCGCCTACTGGAAGGGCTTCCAGGAGCTCGCGCACGCCCCGCGAATGCTGGGCTTCCAGGCCGAGGGCGCCGCGCCGCTGGTCACCGGCCGGCGCGTGGAGCACCCGGAGACGGTCGCGAGCGCGATCCGCATCGGCAACCCCGCGCGCTGGGAGGAGGCGATGGCGGCGATGACGGCCTCGGCGGGCCGGATCGAGGCCGTCTCGGACGCCGAGATCCTCGACGCCTACCGCCTGCTGGCCACGCGCGAGGGCGTCTTCTGCGAGCCGGCGAGCGCGGCGTCGGTGGCCGGGCTGCTCAAGCACGGCGCCGGCGACGCCCGGCGCATCGCCTGTGTGCTGACCGGCCACGGCCTCAAGGACCCGCAGAGCGCGCTGGAGCAGGCGGGCTCGGTGATCCCGTGCGAGCCCGGGCTGGAGGCGGCCGAACGCGCGGTGCTCGGATAGGGTCGGCCGCGATGGAGCGCCGTCGCGTCGTCCGCGTCCCCGCGTCCTCGGCGAACCTCGGGCCGGGCTTCGACGCGTTCGCCGCCGCGCTCGGCCTCCACATGGAGCTCGAGGTGCTGGAGACCGGGCGCTTCGGCGTGCAGACGGACCTGTCGATCGCCCGCGACCGCCGCAACCTCGCCGTCCGGGGCTTCGAGCGCCTGCACCCGGCCGACGGCTTCAGCTTCCGCATCAGCTCGGAGATCCCGCTGACCGGCGGGCTGGGCACGAGCGCCGCGGCCTACGTCGCCGGGCTGATGGCGGCCGACCACCTCTTCGAGCTCGACGCGGACCTGCTCGGGCTGGCGACCGAGCTCGAGGGCCATCCGGACAACGCCGCGGCGGCGCTGCACGGCGGGTTCGTGATCTGCGCGGACGGGGAGGCGGTGCGCTTCGACGCGCCGACCGGGCTGGAGGCCGTGCTCGTGGTGCCGCAGTCCCCGGTGCGCACGGCCAAGGCGCGCGCCGCGCTGCCGGCCGAGGTGCCGCTGGCCGACGCGGTCTTCAACACCGCCCACGGCGCGCTGCTGACGCTGGGCCTGGCGCGCGGCGACTGGGACCTCGTCGCCCGCGGCCTGGCCGACCGGCTGCACCAGGACCGCCGCGCGCACCTGTTCCCGCAGTCGATGGCGGTGGTCCGCCGCGCGACGGCGCTGGGCGCGCTCGGGGCCACGATCTCGGGGGCCGGCCCGGCCGTGCTGGTCTGGTGCCACTACGAGCAGACCGGCGGGGTCGTCGACGGGCTGCGGGCCGAGACCGCGGGCTGGGCGCAGGTCGTGCGCGTCCCGTTCGAGTCCCAGGGCGCCCGCGTGCGCGCGATCGCGCCGGCGGGCTGAGCCGCCCTAGCCCGCCGCGACCGCGGCGGGCGGGTCCGGCAGGTGCGGCGTGAGCCGGCGCCGGGCGGCGCTCAGCCCGAGCCGCCGCAGCAGCTCGTCGGCGAGCAGCAGGTAGTCGGCGCCCAGGTCCGGGCGGTACTCGAGGATCGAGACGGCGCGCTCGGCCGAGCCCGCGTAGGCGATCGACGAGCGGATCGTCGTGCTGAAGACCTTGTCCTCGCCCAGGTGCTCGCGCAGCGACGCGTAGGCCTCGCGCGAGTGCACGGTGCGCATGTCGGCGATGTTGAAGAACACGCCGAGCCAGTCGAGGTCGGGGTTCAGGCCGTCCCGGGCCAGCTCGATGACCTCCAGCGCCTGCTCGACTCCCTGCATGGCGAAGTACTGCGCCTCCGCGCTGAGCAGCGCGTGGTCGGCGGCGACGAGCGCGTTGACGGTCAGCAGGCCGAGGGCCGGCGGGCAGTCGATGAGCACGATGTCGTAGGGGCCCTCGACCTCCCGCAGCGCCTTGCGCAGGGTCAGCTCGCGCCCCATCTTGCCCGCGAGCTGGAGCTCGGCCTCGGCGAGCGACAGGTTGGCCGGCATGACGTCGCCGTGGATCGCCTGCTTGGCGCTCGCGCGCCCGGCGAGGACGTCGCCGATCGTCGGCTCGGCCTCGGGGTCGACGTCGAAGTAGTCCGACAGGTTGCCCTGCGGGTCCAGGTCGACGGCGAGCACCTTGAGCCCCGCGAGGCGCAGGACGTCGGTGAGCGTGCGCACGGCCGTCGTCTTCCCCGTGCCGCCCTTCTGGGAGAGCACTGCGATCTTGTTCGCCACGCACCCCAGGATCGCAGAGACGAGCCCGAACGAGCGGCGCGGCGACCGCCGCGGACCTCCTCAGTCCGGACGAACACGGCTATGCCGGATTCGTCCTTGACGACAGCCGAGCCCCCGGGCGAGGCTGTCTCAATCCGCGATCGTGCGCATCCCGCTGGGGGCGGGGGCCTCGGGGCCGGGGACGCGGGTGTCGACGAACAGGAGGCGGTGGCGGCCGACGACCAGCTCGTCGCCGTCCTTCAGGACCCGCGCGTCCACGCGCTCGCCGTTGACGAACACGCCGTTGAGGCTGCGGTCGTCGAGCACGCGGACCTCGTCGCCGTCCCGCGCGATGCGGGCGTGGCGGCGGGAGACCGTCGCGTCGTCGAAGCGCAGCTCGGCCGCGAGGCTGCGGCCGACCCGCATCCACTCGCGGTCCAGGGCCACGATCCGCAGCGCGTCGCCGTCGCGGAAGGCCAGGTGCGGACCGGGCTGGGCGCCCGCGAGCTCCGCGCGGGCCGCCTCGGCGATCGCCGCGCGGTCGTCCGCCGGGTCCTCCGGCCGGCGCGGGAAGCGCCCGGCCGCGAACAGGGATGCGCGGGCGAACGACCGCCCGCCGCAGCTCGGGCAGGACGTGAGCTGCTCGGTGGCGGCCAGGGTCACGATGTGACCGCAGTCCTCACACCGGAAGGATCCGGTGCCGGCAAGGGTGCCCGACGTGAGTGACTCCATGACTGCTCCTCTCGCGCTCCGGGTGCCCCAGGTTGACAGCCCGCAGTAAGCCGTTCGTAAAGCCGCGACGACCTGCGCCGCGGGCCTGCGGGGCGCGTCCCTGAGGCGGCGGATGGTAGCCGCCGGCCATCGGGCGGGCAATCGATCCGCGGAGGAGGTCCCCGTCCCGCGGCGAAGCACGGCCCATGCTGCGAATCCCGGCGGCCCTGTCCGAAGACGACCTCGAGCGCCAGCTCCTGCGCCGCAGCGTCGGCGCGCTCACGGCCGGGCGCCACGAGTGCGCGGACTGCGGCCGCACGCCGCTGGTGGGCGAGCACGTCCACCGCTACCAGCGCGGCGACGTCGTCTGCGAGCTGTGCCGCTCCGGCCGCCGTGCCGCCCCGGTCTCCTCGGACCTCGTGCGGCACTTCGAGCGCGGCCAGACCGTGCGCCGCCGCCCGCGCCTGGCCGCGTAACGGGCAGATTCGCCTGGCGGCTCATCTGCTGGGGACGAACCCGGCAGATTCGCCTGGCGGCTCATCTGTTGGGGACGAATCCGGCCCGGGGGGCCGTCTTCGTCCGGCCTGGGAGGGACGCGTCTGGCAGGGAGCCAATAGAGTCGCCCGGCATGGATCCGGTCCACGCCAGCGTGCTGATCTCGCGCCCGCCGCGCGAGGTCTTCGAGTACCTCGCCGACGTCGCCAACCACCCGGAGTTCACCGACCACTTCACCGCCGACTGGCGGCTCACGCGCGAGGACACCTACGGCCTCGGCGCGGGGGCGCGGTTCCGCTTCCGGCAGCGCTTCAACCGCGTCCCGTGGATCGACCAGACGATCGTGGAGCTCGAGGCCCCGCGGCGGCTCGTGCTGGTCGGGCGCACCGGCAAGTTCAACCGCATCCGGACCGTCACTCAGTACGACCTCGAGGCCGCCGCGGGCGGCGGAACGCAGGTGTCCGTCAGCTACGAGACCGAGCCGAAGTACCCGTCCGACCGGCTGCTCGAGTCGCGCCGCTTCCACCGGCGGGGCTGGGGCCGGGCGCTGCGCCGCCTGCGCACCATCCTGGAGGAGGACCGCGACCGCGGCCCCCGTGCCACGATCGCCGGCGGGCCCCGCAAGCCGGCGACCGGTTCGCCCATCCGATGAGTAATCTGCGGCCGATGAAGCACCGCCTGGCCCTGGTTGCCGCGCTGCTGGTCGCCGTCACCGGCCTCAGCGCGTGCGGCTCGCACTCCCCGGAGAACCGGGCGGACTCGGAGGGCTCCTACTTCACGGTCGGCGACCTCAAGTACCAGGTCCAGATCTCGCGCCAGCTCAACCCGACCGACCTGGAGGACCGCGAGTACCTGTCGGGCCTGAGCCCCGCCGACCTCCAGCTCGCGCCCGACGAGACGTTCTTCGGGGTCTTCATGCGCGTCGAGAACGAGACCAAGCACCCGATCGCCGCAGCCGACGACTTCACGATCACCGACACCCAGGGCAACCGGTTCCAGCCGGTGGCGCTGAACAACAGCTTCGCCTACCGGGCGGTGCCGATCGACGCGGACGGCGGGACGGAGCCCAACGCGATCGAGCCCGCGCACTACGCCCCCACGCAGGGCAAGCTGGTGTTGTTCAAGCTGCCCAACGCCTCGCTGGACAACCGCCCGCTGGTGCTCACGATCCGCGCGCAGAACGGCCACTTCCGCGAGGGCGAGGTCACGCTCGACGTCTGACGTGAGGCCGGGCCGTCCCCGGCCCGCCCCGGGCTCAGCGCTTGAGCATCGCGCGCAGCACCTCGCGCGCGACGGGCGCCGCGGTGTCGCCGCCCGCGCCGGCGCGGACGAGCAGCACGCCGACGGCCGCCCGCGGGTGCCCGTCCCCGGCCGGCGCGTAGGCGGCGAACCAGGCGTCGGTGTCCGTCGGGTCGTCGGTGGACTGGTCCGGCGCGCAGGCCGGCGCGCCGCCCGGCTGGTCGGTGTCGGTCGGCGGCTGGCACTTCTGCGTGGTCCGCAGCTCGGCCGTGCCGGTCTTGCCCGCCACCCGGACGCCGGGCAGCGCCGCCGCCGTCCCGGTCCCGTGTCGCACGACCCCGAGCATGAGCTTCTCCACCGTCCGCGCGACCGCGGGCGAGGTCGCCCTCGGCGGTACCGGGGCCGGCGCGTCGC
Source organism: Solirubrobacteraceae bacterium (assembly GCA_025928415.1). Classification (GTDB taxonomy): domain Bacteria; phylum Actinomycetota; class Thermoleophilia; order Solirubrobacterales; family Solirubrobacteraceae; genus Paraconexibacter. Next base: position 8,385 of record JAICJK010000082.1, read on the forward strand.
CCGGCCCGG
>JAICJK010000030.1 GCA_025928415.1 Solirubrobacteraceae bacterium
GCAGGGGCGGCGCGGCGGTCGGGGGCAGCAGCGCGAGCATGGCGCCCGCCGCCGCGGCCATGCGCGCGGGCGGGTAGGCGCGCGGGTCCTCGAGGACGAGCCGCGCGGCGTCCTCGGCCGAGGCGATCAGCAGCCGCGCCAGCAGCTCGTGGTCCAGCCCGGCGGGGCCGCCGCGGCGGGCCAGGCCCCAGGCCAGCAGCGCGGCGATGCGGTCGGCGGTCGCCTCGCGGTTGCGGTGCATGCGCTCGCGCAGCGCCGGCGGGCTGCCGGAAGGCGGCAGCAGCACCAGGCGCCAGGTCGCGGGCTCGTCGCGCACCGCCTCGAGGTACCCGCCGACCGCGTCGACGAGCACCGCCTCGGGGTCGCGCTCGCCGGGGTCGTCGGGGATCACCCGCGCCAGCGCGGCCATCGCCCGGGCCTCCTCGCGGTCGCCGAGCGCGTCCAGCAGGCCGTCCAGGTCGCCGAACAGGTCGTAGATGACGGGGCGCGTCACGCCGGCCTCGCGCGCGACGGCCTCGACCGTCATCCCGGTGAAGCCGGCCCGCGCGGCCACGCGCAGCGTCGCGTCGAGGAGCTGCGCGCGCCGCTGCTCGGGCGCGAGGCGCGCGGGGCGCTTGGGGGCCGCCGGCATCGGGCTCACAGCCTGCCAGGCACGGGCTTGCGAGGTGGCCGCAGGCATGTCACAGTACTGTAGCTTCGCAGATGTGACAAAGCCGCGAGCCCTCAGGAGAGACCGGATGACGACGAGCGACGGACAGGCCCCGCTGGAGCACCACGACGTGATCGTCGTGGGCTCGGGCTTCGCGGGCCTCGGGATGGCGATCGAGCTGCGCCGCCACGGCATCGACGACTTCCTGGTGCTCGAGCGCGCCGGCAGCGTCGGCGGCACCTGGCGCGACAACCACTACCCGGGCTGCGCGTGCGACGTCCCCACGCCGCTGTACTCGTTCTCGTTCGCGCCGAACCCGGACTGGAGCCGCCTCTACGCCGGCCGCGAGGAGCTGCGCGACTACCTCGAGGCGTGCACGGACCGCTTCGGCGTGCGGGCGCACCTGCGCCTGCGCACCGACGTCACCGGCGCGGCATGGGACGAGGCGCGCCAGCGCTGGGTCGTCGAGGTCGACGGCCGCCCGGCGTTCACCGCCCGCGTCGTCGCCGGGGGCTTCGGGGGGCTCAGCCGCCCCGCGTTCCCCGACATCGAGGGCCTCGAGGACTTCCGCGGCGAGCTCTTCCACTCCGCGCAGTGGCGCCACGACGTGGACCTGCGCGGCCGGCGCGTCGGCGTGATCGGGACGGGCGCCAGCGCGATCCAGCTCGTGCCCCAGGTCGCGAAGGTCGCCGCCCACGTCGACGTCTTCCAGCGCACGCCCGCGTGGATCGTGCCCAAGCTCGACGTGGCGATCGGCCCGCGGGCCAAGGCGCTCTTCCGGCGCGTGCCCGCGACCCAGCGCGCCCTGCGGGCCCTGATCTTCACCCTGACCGAGGCCGTCGGCTACCCCATCACGCGCAAGCCCGCGCTGCTGAAGGGCCTCGAGCGCCGGGCCGCCCAGCATCTGTCGCGCCAGGTGCCCGACCCCGAGCTGCGCGCGCGGCTCACGCCGTCCTCGCGCATCGGCTGCAAGCGCATCCTGGTCTCCAACGACTACTACCCCGCGCTGAGGCGCGACGAGGTCGAGCTCGTCACCGCCCCGATCGCGCGGGTGACCGAGACGGGGATCGTCACCGCCGACGGCGCCGAGCACGAGCTCGACGTGCTCGTGTGCAGCACCGGCTTCCGCATCGAGGAGGTCTTCATGGCGCTCGACGTCCGCGGCCGCGACGGGCGCCACCTGCGCGACGTGTGGGCGGACGGCATCGAGGCCCACCGGGGCACGACCGTCGCCGGCTTCCCCAACCTGGCGCTGCTGTCCGGTCCGAACACCGGGACGGGCAGCACGTCGCAGGTCTACATGATCGAGTCGCAGGTGCACTACGTGCTGGAGATGCTGCGCGTCATGCGCGAGCGCGGCGCCGCGACCGCCGAGGTCCGCCCCGAGGCGCAGGACGCCTACAACCGCCGGCTGCAGCGGCGCATGCAGGACACGGTGTGGCTGCGCGGCGGCTGCGACTCCTGGTACCTGGACGCCGGCGGCGTCAACCGGACGCTGTACCCCGGCCTGTCCTCCGCCTTCCGCCGCTCGCTGCGCGAGTTCCGGCTGGACGAGTACGACCTCACCCCCGCGCGGACGGCGCCGCCCGCCGTCCCGGACACTGCGCCCCTGACCCCGATCGAGGAGCCGGCATGAGCACCGTCGCAGCAGCCCCGACCCGCCCGCTGATCGGCGAGGCCCCTCCGTCGGAGGCGGGCCCGCGGCCCGACGGCATCGGCGACCTGCGGCCCGTCCCGGAGATCGGCCTGCCGCCGGCGCTGCAGACCCTGCGCTTCAGCGTGCGCCAGCTCGAGTTCGTCTCCCGCGCGCGGCGCGAGCTCGGCGAGGTGTTCCGCATGCGGGCGATGGACAGCGACCACCCGGTGGTGACCACGCACCCGGACCACGTCCGCTCGCTGTTCACGGCCAAGCCCGAGCAGGCCCCGTCGCTGACCGGCGAGTCGCCGCTGCGCCCGATCGTCGGGCCCAACTCGGTGCTGACGGCGACCGGCCCGCGGCACATGCGCCAGCGCAAGCTGCTGCTGCCCGCCTTCCACGGCGAGGCGGTCCAGCGCTACGTCGCGATGATCGCCGACGCGACCGAGCGTGAGATCGACAAGTGGCCGGTCGGCGAGCCGTTCGCCCTGGCCCCGCGCATGCAGGCGATCACGCTGGACGTGATCATGGCCGGGATCTTCGGGATCGAGGGCCGCCCCCTCCCGGGCACCCCGGAGCACCGCCTGCGCCAGGTCATCCGCCGGCTCGTCTGGCTGTCGATGCAGCCGGTCTCGCAGCTCGCCGAGCTCCTGAACATCGGCCAGGACGAGCCGCGCGGGCTGCTGCGTCCGGCGATGGCGATGCTCGACCGCGCGACCTACGCCGTCATCGCGGCGCGCCGCGCGGCCGACCTCGAGGGCCGCAACGACATCCTCTCGATGCTGCTGCAGGCCCGCGACGAGGACGGCGAGCCGCTCACCGACCGCGAGCTGCGCGACGAGCTGCTCACGCTGGTGCTCGCCGGCCACGAGACGACGGCCAACTCGCTGGCCTGGGCCTTCGAGCGCCTCGTGCGCACGCCCGCGGCCTACGACCTGCTGCGCGACGCCGTCCGGTCGGACGAGCGGCGCGAGGAGGTCGTCGAGGCGACGATCCACGAGGCGATGCGCAACCGGCCGGTGATCCCGGTCATCGGCCGCCGCGTGACCGTCCCGTGGCAGCTCGGCGAGTTCGGCGTCGACGCCGGCCTCCCGGTGCTCATCAGCATCGCGCTGCTGCACCACCGCGAGGACCTGTACCCCGACCCGTTCGCCTTCCGGCCCGAGCGCTTCCTCGGGCACAAGCCCGGGACCTACGAGTGGATCCCGTTCGGCGGCGGCATCCGCCGCTGCCTGGGCGCGACGCTGGCCATGGCCGAGCAGCGCGTGGTGCTCGAGGCGGTCGCCCGGCGCACGGACCTGGCCGCCGCGGACCCGGCGCCGGAGAGGGTGCTGCACCGCAACGTGACGATGATCCCGGCGCTCGGCGCGCGCGTCGTGCTGCGCGAGCGGCGCGCGAGCTGACGCGGGTTTGACGCCGGCGCGCCCCGGATAGGAGGGGGCGCGCGAGCCGCGACACCCGCCGCCCCGCGGCGCGCATCGGTCCGCCCCCACCAAGGAGCCGTTCGTGCCCACCACCCTCGTGCGCCGCCTGGCCGGCGCCCTGGCGCTCGCCGCCTGCCTCGCCGCCGCCGGCAGCGCGCAGGCCTACACGACGACCGTCGTGACCTCCAGGAGCCTGTCCGAGCCGGGCGTCGACGTCGCGCGCGACGGCACGCTGTACGTCAACGCGCCCGGCGGGCTGCTGTCGAGCGTGCCCGGCTCGCCGAGCTTCATCTTCCGCTCCGGCGACGGCGGCGCGACGTGGCGCGAGACGCCCGCGAGCCTGCGGGCCGACCTGCCCGGGGGCGGCGACTCGGACCTCGCGATCGACCCGGTCAACGGCCACCTGGCGTTCACCGACCTGTGGCTGGGCAGCTCGACGGTCGCCAGCTCGACCGACAAGGGCGAGACGTGGCTGGCCGACCCGCTGCAGGGCATCCCCGGGCAGGACCGCCCGTGGATCGCCGCCGCGGGCAACGGCGTCGTCTACCACCTGACGCACCAGATCCCCAGCGGGCTCATCGTGTCCAAGTCGCTCGACGGCGGCTTGGTCTACCCGATCCACACGGTCGCGGCGACGGTGGTCGACCAGGCCGGCTTCATCGGCCCCACCGGGCCGGTCATCGCGCAGGGCGGCGGCGGCCTGCTGGGCACGTCGGACAAGGTGGGGTTCGCCTACCCGACCGCGAACGCGGGCGTGAAGTTCGCGCGCTCCACCAACGGCGGGCTGACGTTCTCCAGCGTGCGGATCGGCGGCACCAGCTCCGACGTCGGCCAGGCCTTCCCGGTCGTCGCCGACGCGGGCGGCGGGCACCTGGTCGCGACGTGGATGGCGGTCAAGAACGGCCGCTCGTCGGTGGGGCTGGCCCGCTCGAGCGACTGGGGCGCGACGTGGAGCGCGCCGCGCACGATCGTCGCCGACGGCACCTCGGTCTACCCATGGGTCTCCGCCCACGGCGCGAACGTCGCCGTGAGCCTGTTCCACACCACCGCGCAGGGCGAGCCGAGCACGGTCCCGGCGTCGGCGACGTTCTACGAGAGCGCGGTGACCTCCACCGACGGGGGCGCGACGTTCGGCGCGCTGCAGAGCGTGGACGCCACGCCGGCCAAGACCGGGCCGATCTGCACGGCGGGCATCGACTGCACGGCAGACCGCGAGCTCGGCGACTTCCAGTCGACGGCGATGGACGCGAGCGGGCGCCCCTACTTCACGTGGGCGCGCGTGATCCCCGGCGGGACGGCGACGGAGATCCGCTTCGCGCGGTAGCCGGCGCGCGGCGTCGATTTCACCCAATCCCCGTGGAGGAACCCGCCGGTCTCTGATATGGCTACCGGGGTGGCGCCGTCGGTCCGGCGGCGCCGTACGCCATGCCCACCCCGCTCCCCACGCGGCCCGCGCGGCCGCGCCCGGATGGCTGACCGCGACGGCCCGATCCTGGAGGCCCACCGCTTCCTGCGCCGCGGGCCGGTCAACGCCGAGGGCTGGAGCCAGCTCGTGGCCAAGGACCGCGACTGGGAGCGCTCCTACCGCGGTCGCTGGGCGCACGACAAGGTCGTGCGCTCCACGCACGGCGTCAACTGCACGGGCTCGTGCTCGTGGAACGTGTACGTCAAGGACGGCCTGATCACCTGGGAGTCGCAGGCCGTCGACTACCCCTCCACCGGCGCCGAGATGCCGGAGTACGAGCCGCGCGGCTGCCCCCGCGGCGCGTCGTTCTCCTGGTACACGTACTCGCCGCTGCGGCTGAAGTACCCCTACGTCCGCGGCAGCCTGCTGGCGATGTTCCTCGAGGCCCGCGCGCGCCTGGGGGACTCGGTCGAGGCCTGGGCGGAGATCGTCGAGGACCCCGAGAAGGCGCGCCTGTACCGCCGCCAGCGCGGCAAGGGCGGCTTCGTGCGCGCGTCGTGGGAGGACGCGGTGGACATGATCGCCGCCGCCCACGTGCACACGATCGCCCGCCACGGCCCGGACCGCGTGGTCGGCTTCTCGCCGATCCCGGCGATGTCGCAGGCGTCCTACGCGGCGGGCACGCGCTTCCTGTCGCTGATCGGCGGGACGATCCTGTCGTTCTACGACTGGTACGCCGACCTGCCGCCGTCCTCCCCGCAGACCTTCGGCGACCAGACCGACGTCCCGGAGTCGGGGGACTGGTTCAACGCCGGCTACCTGATGGTCTGGGGGACCAACCTGCCGACCACGCGCACGCCGGACGCGCACTTCATGACCGAGGCGCGCTACCGCGGCCAGAAGGTCGTCGTGGTGTCGCCCGACTACGCCGAGCACACGAAGTTCGCCGACGACTGGCTGGCGGCCGAGCCGGGCAGCGACGGGGCGCTGGCGATGGCCATGGGCCACGTCATCCTCAAGGAGTTCCACGTCGAGCGGGAGGTGCCCTACTTCCGCGACTACGCGCGGCGCTTCACCGACCTGCCGCTGCTGGTCACCCTGCGCGAGGGGGACGGCGCGCACGTCCCCGACCGGCTGCTGCGGGCCTCCGACCTCGAGGCCGCCGCGGCCGAGGAGCACGCCGAGTGGAAGCCCGTGGTGCTCGACGAGCGCACCGGCGAGCCCGCCGTCCCCAACGGGTCGGTCGGGCATCGCTACGGGGAGGAGCAGGGGCGCTGGAACCTGCGCCTGGAGGGGATCGAGCCGGCGCTGACGCTGCTGGACCGGGCCGAGGACCGCGTCGCCGTCGACCTGCCGCGCTTCGACACCGGCGAGTCCGAGGGCGGGACGTCGGTGCGCCGCGGCGTCCCGGTCATGCGGATCGGCGGTCACCTCGTCACGACGGTCCTCGACCTGGTCCTGGCCCAGTACGCCGTCGGGCGCGACGGGCTGCCCGGCGACTGGCCGGCGGACTACGACGACCCGCAGCCGTGCACGCCGGCCTGGCAGGAGGCGATCACCTCCGTCGACCGCCACGTCGTGGCGCGCGTCGCGCGGGAGTTCGCGCGCAACGCGGAGGTCACCGAGGGCCGGTCGATGATCTGCATGGGCGCCGGCACCAACCACTGGTTCCACTCCGACCAGACCTACCGCACGTTCCTCGCGCTGGTGATGATGTGCGGCTGCGAGGGCGTCAACGGCGGCGGCTGGGCGCACTACGTCGGCCAGGAGAAGGTCCGGCCCCTGGCCGGCTGGCAGACGATCGCCTTCGCGCTGGACTGGACCCGCCCGCCGCGCCACCAGTCCGGGACGCCGTTCTTCTACCTGGCGACCGACCAGTGGCGCTACGAGCGCATCCGCCCGGAGGACCACGCCTCGCCGCTGGGCCGCGGCCTGCTCGAGGGCCGCCACATCGCCGACGTCAACGCGCTCGGCGCCCGGCTCGGCTGGCTGCCGTCCTACCCCAGCTTCGACCGCAGCTCGCTGGACCTCGCCGACGAGGCCGAGCGCGTTGGAGTCGAGCCCGCCGAGCACGTGGTGCGCGAGCTGCGCGAGGGCCGCCTGCGCTTCGCCTGCGAGGACCCCGACGCGCCGGGCAACCACCCGAAGGTGATGACGGTCTGGCGGGCCAACGTCCTCGGCTCGTCGGGCAAGGGCCACGAGTACTTCCTCAAGCACCTGCTGGGCACCACGGAGAACGCCGTGCGCGCGGAGGAGACGCCGCCGGAGCTGCGCCCGCGCGAGGTCACGTGGCGCGACGAGGCGCCCGACGGCAAGCTCGACCTGATGACCACGATCGACTTCCGGATGACCAGCAACGCGCTGTTCTCCGACGTCGTGCTGCCCGCCGCCACGTGGTACGAGAAGTACGACCTGTCCTCCACGGACCTGCACCCGTTCGTCCACACGTTCAACCAGGCGGTCCCGCCGCCGTGGGAGAGCAAGAGCGACTGGGACGCCTTCCACCGCATCGCCGAGCGCTTCTCCGAGCTGGCCGGCGCGCACCTCGGCGTGCGCCGCGACGTCGTCGCCGCCCCGCTGCTGCACGACACCGCCGACGAGATCGCCCAGCCGCTGGGCGAGGTGCGCGACTGGCGGGCCGGGGAGTGCGAGCCGGTCCCCGGGCGGACGCTGCCCAAGCTGATCGTCGTCGAGCGCGACTACCCGAGCGTGGCGGAGAAGTGGGCGGCGCTGGGCCCGCTGGTGGAGCAGCAGGGGACGGCGGTCAAGGGCGCGAGCTGGGTGGCCGACGAGGAGGTCGCCGAGCTGCGCGCCGCCAACGGCGCGGTGCGCGGCGGCGTCGCCGACGGGCGCCCGTCGCTGCGCCGGGTGGAGCACGCGTGCGAGGCGATCCTCGCGCTGTCGGGCACGACCAACGGCCGGCTGGCGGTCGAGGGCTTCCGCTCGCTGGAGCGCACCACCGGCGTCGAGCTGGCCGACCTGGCCGCCGGCCGCGCCGCCGACCGCATCACCTTCCACGACGCGCAGGTGCAGCCGCGCACGGTCATCACCTCGCCCGAGTGGTCGGGCATCGAGGCCCACGGGCGCCGCTACGCGCCGTTCACCTCCAACGTCGAGCGCCTCAAGCCCTGGCACACGCTGTCCGGGCGCCAGCACTTCTACGTCGACCACGCGTGGATGCTGGAGCTCGGCGAGGGCCTGCCGGTCTTCCGCCCGCCGCTGCACCACCGCGCGATCTTCGGCGACCAGGGCGCGCAGGACGGCTCGGGGCGGCCGGAGCTGACCCTGCGCTACCTGACCCCGCACTCGAAGTGGTCGATCCACTCCGAGTACCAGGACAACCTGCACATGCTCACGCTGTTCCGGGGTGGCGGGATGCTGTGGATCAGCCGCGAGGACGCCGCGGCGCTCGACATCGCCGACAACGACTGGCTGGAGGCCTACAACCGCAACGGCGTCGTGGCCTGCCGGGCCGCGGTCTCCCACCGCATCCCGCAGGGCACGTGCCTGATGTACCACGCCAAGGACCGCCACCTGAACGTCCCGCTGACCGAGCTGCACGGCAAGCGCGGCGGGACCGACAACTCGCTGACGCGGATCGTGATGAAGCCGACGCACTTCATCGGCGGCTACGCCCAGCTCTCGTTCGGCTTCAACTACTACGGCCCCACGGGCTCGCAGCGCGACGAGGTCACGGTGCTGCGCAAGCGTGAGGCGGAGGTGACCTTCGAATGAGGATCCGCGCGCAGGTCGGCATGGTGATGAACCTCGACAAGTGCATCGGCTGCCACACCTGCTCGGTCACCTGCAAGCAGGTGTGGACCAACCGCCCGGGCGCCGAGTACATGTGGTTCAACGACGTCGAGACGAAGCCCGGGCTGGGCTACCCCAAGCGCTGGGAGGACCAGGAGCAGTGGCGCGGCGGCTGGGAGCTCGATCGCAAGGGCCGGCTGCGGCTGAAGGCCGGCGGGCGGATCAAGAAGCTCCTGAGCATCTTCTCCAACCCCGACCTGCCGCAGATCGACGACTACTACGAGCCGTGGACCTACGACTACGACAAGCTGATCACCGCGCCGCTGTCCAAGCACGACCCGGTCGCCCGCGCGCGCTCGCAGCTCACCGGGAAGGCGCTCGAGGAGATCCGCTGGGGCCCGAACTGGGACGACAACCTCGCGGGGACCGCCGAGCACATCCACGACGACCCGCTGACCAAGGGGATCGAGGAGCAGGTCAAGGCGACCTACGAGCAGGCGTTCATGTTCTACCTGCCGCGGATCTGCGAGCACTGCCTGAACCCGTCGTGCGTCGCGTCGTGCCCCTCGGGGGCGATGTACAAGCGCGAGGAGGACGGCATCGTCCTCGTCGACCAGGCCAAGTGCCGCGGCTGGCGCTTCTGCGTGTCGGGCTGCCCGTACAAGAAGGTCTACTTCAACCACAACACCGGCAAGGCCGAGAAGTGCACGCTGTGCTACCCGCGCATCGAGGTGGGGCTGCCGACGATCTGCTCGGAGACCTGCGTCGGGCGCATCCGCTACATCGGCCTGGTGCTCTACGACTCCGACCGGGTCGAGGCGGCCGCGTCGGTCCCCGACGAGCACGACCTGCTGGACGCGCAGCGCGACGTGTTCCTGGACCCGGAGGACCCGGCGGTGCGCGCGCAGGCGGCGCGCGACGGCATCCCGGACGACTGGATCGAGGCGGCGCGCCGCTCGCCGGTCTACGCGCTGGCGCACCGCTACCGCGTGGCGCTGCCGCTGCACCCCGAGTACCGGACGCTGCCGATGGTCTGGTACGTCCCGCCGCTGTCGCCGATCGTCAACAGCCTGGAGACCGACGGCTACGAGGCCGACCCCGACCACGTCTTCGGCGCGATCGAGGCGATGCGCATCCCGGTCGACTACCTGGCCAACCTGCTCAGCGCCGGCGACGGCGAGGTCATCCGCGACGTGCTGCGGCGCCTGGCCGCGATGCGCGGGCACATGCGCAAGCGCGAGGTCCTCGGCGAGCACGACACGGCGATGGCCGCGGCCGCGGGGATGACCGTCGACGACGTCGAGGACATGTACCGGCTGCTGGCGATCGCCAAGTACGACGACCGCTACGTGATCCCGCAGGCGCACGCCGAGCTCGCCGACCGCCTGATGGAGCAGCAGGGCACGTGCGGGCTGGACTTCGAGGGCGGCCCCGGCAACTGCGGCGCGATCGCCTACGACTCGCACTCCGAGGACGAGGCGTTCATGCTGACCGAGGACCAGCCGGCCAAGCTCGACATCGTCCAGATGCTCGGCGACCGGCGGCGCGAGGAGGAGGCGGGCGGCTGATGGGACGCGGCAGCCGCCGCCGGGCGGCCACGGCGACGACCTACAAGCTGTGCTCGCTGCTGCTGCAGTACCCGGGCGACGAGCTGCGCGCGGCGCAGGCCGAGCTCGTCGGCGCGGTCGCCGGGCTGCCGCGCTCGCCGGCGGCCGACGCGCTCGGGCGCTTCTGCGCCTGGTGGACGGCCACCGATCCGCTCGCCGCCGCCCAGCACTACGTCGAGACGCTCGACCTGCACAAGCGCTCGGGGCTGTACCTCACCTACTACGGCGAGGGCGACAAGCGCGAGCGGGGCAGCGCGCTGCTGCGCCTCAAGCGCCTGTACCGCGCGTCCGGCCTGCCGCTGGAGGGCACCGAGCTGCCCGACTACCTCCCGGTCATGCTCGAGTTCGCGGCGGCCGCGCCGCCCGCCCACGGCGAGCTCGTGCTGCGCGAGCACCGCGCCGCGCTGGAGCTCGTGCGGCTCAGCCTGCGCGACCACGGCAGTCCCTACGCGGAGCTCGTCGACGCGGTGTGCCTGACGCTGGGCGAGCCGTCGGCGGCCGACCGCCTGCGGGTCGCGGCGCTGGCGGCGGGCGGCCCGCCGCAGGAGCTCGTCGGCCTCGAGCCGTTCGCGCCACCTGAGGTGATGCCCGCCGCGGAGGCCCGCAGGTGAAGCATCGAGGATCGGCGCCCGCGGTGGCCGCGACCCCCGGGAGGGTCCGTCGATGAGCTCCGGCGACGTCCTGCTCTGGATCATCATCCCCTACGCCGCCGTCACGGCGTTCGCGGTCGGGCACTGGTGGCGCTACCGCACCGACCAGTTCTCGTGGACCTCGCGCTCGACGCAGCTCCTGGACCGGCGCGTGCTCGGCTGGGCGAGCCCCGCCTTCCACTACGGCGCGCTGGCCGCCGTCGGCGGCCACGTCATCGGGCTGTGCATCCCGCCGTCGGTGACCGAGGCGGTCGGGATCTCCGAGAGCTTCTACCGCTGGTTCGCCGCCATCGCGGGCGGCGTGGCCGGGGCCGTGACGCTGATCGGCTTCGTCGGCCTCGTCTACCGGCGGGCGACCAGCGACCGCGTCCGGCGCTCGACCACGCGGATGGACATCGCGACGTACTTCCTGCTCACCGTCCTGATCGTCCTGGGCTGCTGGATGACCTTCGGCTACAACCTCATCACCAAGAGCCCCTACAACTACCGCGACACGGTCGGCGAGTGGTGGCGGTCGCTGTTCTACCTGCACCCCCACGTCGACGCGGTCAAGGACGCGCCGGTGATCTACCAGCTGCACGCGATCATCGCCTGGGCGTTCTGGGCCTTCTTCCCGTTCAGCCGGCTCGTGCACGCCTGGAGCATCCCGCTGCAGTACGTCGGGCGGCCGTACATCCTCTACCGGCGGCGCTACGGCTCCTCGCGGGCGCCGATCCGCTGACGTGGGCCCTCCCGCCGAGGGCGACTGCGTAGTCGACCCGGGGCACGACCGCGGGCCGACCCGGATTCAGGAGGTGCCGTGCCGGGCGATCCTGTGAACGTGGCGACCACGACGAGCACCGGACCATCACGGGGCAGCGCGGCAGCACTGGCGCTGGGCACGGCGGCCTTCGTCGCCTGCTTCTACGCCTGGAGCCTGCTCGGGCCCCTGGGCCCCGACCTGCAGGATCAGCTCGGGCTGAGCGACTTCGCGCTGTCGATGATCGTCGCCGTCCCGGTCATCCTCGGGTCGGTGCTGCGCGTGCCGTTCGGCGTGCTGACCGACCGCTACGGC
>JAICJK010000477.1 GCA_025928415.1 Solirubrobacteraceae bacterium
CGTGCCGGCCGGGGCGATGGGGTCCGGGCAGGCGCGCCTGATCGCGCGCGCGACGGACGAGCACGCCCGCACCGCGGCACACGACGAGGAGGACCTGCGCTTCCTGCGCAGCCTCGACGGCCGCTCGACGGTGATCGTGCCGCTGCGGGCCCGCGGGCAGGCGATCGGCTCGATGGCGCTGATCGTCACGGGGGAGTCCGGGCGCCGGTACGACGCGGGCGACCTGGACTTCGCCGGCGTGCTGAGCGGGCGCGTCGCGCTCGCGCTCGACAACGCCGGGCTCTTCTCGGAGCTCGAGTCGCTGGAGGCGCGCCAGAGCGCGGCGCTGGGCACGCTCGCGGAGGCGGTCACCGTCCAGGACCCGAGCGGCCGCCTCATCTACGCCAACCAGGCCGCCGCCCGCGCCCTCGGCTTCGGCTCACCCGAGGAGCTGCTCACGGCGCCGGCCGAGCGGCTCGCGGGAGACTGGGAGTCGCACCTGGAGGACGGCTCGCCGCTGGACATGGACCAGCTCCCCGCCCGCCGGGCGCTGCGCGGCGAGGCGGCCGAGCCGCTGCTCGTGCGAGCCGTCCACCGCGCCACGGGCGAGGAGCGCTGGCGGCTCATCAAGGCCAGCGCCGTGCTGGACGGCGAGGGGCGCCCCCGGCTGGCGGTCAACGTCATCGAGGACATCACCGAGGTCAAGCGCGCGGAGGCCGGCCAGCGTCTGCTCGCCGAGGCGGGGGAGCTGCTGGCCTCCTCGCTGGACTACGAGGAGACGCTGGCGCAGGTCGCGCGGCTCGCCGTCCCGGACCTCGCGGACTGGTGCGGGGTCGACATCCCCGGCGAGCGGGGGCTCCTGCGCTCCGTCGCTGTCGAGCACGCCGATCCCGCGAAGGTCGCCTTCGCGCGCGACTACAACGCCCGCTACCCGGCGCGGCTGAGCGACGCGACGGGGCCCGCGCAGGTCATCCGCGACGGCCGGCCGCAGCTCGTCAACGAGATCCCGGACGCGGTGCTCGCCGAGGCGGTCGGAGACCCGGAGCAGCTCGCCGCCCTGCGCGCCCTGGGGATGCGGGCGGTGATGATCGTGCCGATGGTGGCCGCCGGCGGCGTCATCGGGACGATCTCGTTCGTCAGCGCGGAGTCGGGCCGGACGTTCAGCGCGGCGGACCTGCGCCTGGCCGAGGAGCTCGGCCGCCGCGCGGGCACGGCGGTCGAGAACGCGCGCCTGTACACGGAGCGCTCGCGCATCGCCCGGACGCTGCAGGCCGGCCTGCTGCCCGGCGCGCTGCCCGAGGTCCCGGGGTTCGCGCTGGCGTCGCTGTACCGCCCCGCCGGCGAGGAGGAGGTGGTCGGCGGGGACTTCTACGACGCCTTCGAGACGCCGGCCGGCTGGATGCTCGTCATGGGGGACGTCACCGGCCGGGGGGCGCAGGCCGCCGCGCTGACCGCCCAGGCCCGCCACACGCTGCGCAGCGTCGGGCGGCTGCTCGGCGAGCCGGTGCGCGCCGTGGAGGAGCTCAACGCCTCGCTGGGCGAGCGGGAGGAGCTGTCGATCTGCACCGTGGTGGTCGTGCTGCTCGGCCCGGCGGCCTGGGGGGCCACGGCCACGATCCTCTGCGCGGGGCACCCGCCGCCGCTGCTCGTCCGGGACGGCGAGGCCGCCCGGGTGGGGAGCGCGGGGCCGATGGTCGGCGCCTGGGAGGACGCGTCCTGGCAGACCGCGACGGCCGACCTCCGAGCCGGGGACCTCCTGCTGCTGCACACCGACGGCGTGACCGATGCGGTCGGGGCGCGCGGACGCTTCGGCGACGCCCGCCTGACCGACGCGGTGCGCGACGCGCGGGGCGCCGGCGACGCCGTCGCCCGCGTCCGCCGGGCGCTCGAGGGCTTCGAGCGCGGCCCCCAGGCGGACGACACCGCGCTGCTCGCCGTCGAGTGCGCCCCGGTGCGCAGCGCCGCGGGCGCCGCGGCGCCTCCCGGCACCAGCGAGCGCTGGACTGCCGTCGCCGAGCCCCGCAGCGTCGGGCTGCTGCGCGCGGCGGTCGGGGCGTTCGCGCGCGACGCCGGGATGGCGGGGGAGGCGCTGGACGACCTGCGCCTCGCCGTCTCGGAGGCCCTCACGAACGCCGTGGTCCACGCCTACCCCGACGGCGTGCCGGGCCGGCTCCAGGTGCAGGCGGTCGTCCAGGCGGACGCCATCGAGGTGGTCGTCGAGGACGACGGCGCCGGGCTGCGCCCGCGCTCGGACAGCCCGGGGATGGGCCTCGGCATGCCGCTGATCGCGGCGCTCGCCGTCGAGTCCAGCGTGCGCCGCGCGGCGGACTCGGGGACGGTCGTCCGGATGGTCTTCGCGCTCGCCGGCGACCGCGCGCTCACGGGGCCTCACCACGGTGGGGGAACGGGCGAGGCCCCGCCATGAGCGGCGGCAGGCCGTCTCGCAGGCCTGCTGCAGCGCCACCCAAGCAGAACGCTCATCGATAGTCCAGCCACCGGACGGGCCTTCCGATGAGCAGACGCTCATGTTCGCGCGGGCGGGGGTCGCGACCGGCCTACAGCGCCCCCCGTTCAGGAGCGCGTCATGCCCCGCGCGGCATGCTGCCCCGGCGCGCCGCCGATCCCGGAGCCGCGCTCCCCGCCCCGTGCCGACCGCCGACGCCCCGATCCGCCCCTGCGCTGCGCAGGCGCTCCTGCCTGCGCTGACGGTGCTCGCCGCCGGGCTCGCGACGGCGGGCTGCGGCTCCTCCGGCGCGCCACGCGCGA
>JAICJK010000641.1 GCA_025928415.1 Solirubrobacteraceae bacterium
AGACGATGTACTTGTAGAGGCCGGAGACCATCCCCTCGGGCAGCACCAGGCGCGCCGGGTGGACGGGGTCGAGCATCTGGCGGGCCACCGCGTTCTTCCAGGCGACGATGCGCCCGAGGGCCTCGATCTGCACCAGGCCGAGCGCCGCGGTGAACTCCGACATGCGGAAGTTCAGGCCGTGGACCCGATGCTCGGGCTTGCCGTAGTTGCGGAACGCGCGCGCGAACTCGAGCAGCTCGGGGTCGCGCGACACGAGCACGCCGCCCTCGCCCGTGGAGATCGTCTTGGTCGCGTACAGCGAGTAGACCCCGGCGTCGCCGAAGCTCCCCGCTCGGCGGCCGTGCAGCGTGGCGCCGTGGGCATGGGCGCAGTCCTCGATGAGGGCGATCCCGCGATCGCGGCACAGCGCGGCGATCCGCTCGACGTCGAAGGCGATGTGCCCGCCGATGTGGACCAGCACCACCGCGCGCGGGTCGTGGCGGTCGGCGAGGCGCTCGACCTCCTCGAAGGACAGGCACAGGTCGTCGCGGCGGCAGTCGGCGAAGACGGGCCGCCCGCCCGCGGCGAGGATCGCCAGCGGCGTGGCCATGAAGGTGTTCGACGGGACGATCACCTCGCGGCCCGCGACGCCCGCGTGCGCCAGCGCCGCGAGCGCGCCGCCCGTCCAGCTCGCCATCGCGACGGCGCCGAGGCCGTGCTCCTGCGCCCAGGCCGCCTCGAAGCGCTCGGTCATCGGCCCCTCGGCCCAGCGCTGCGAGTCCAGGACCTCGTCCCACAGCGCGTGCAGGCGCGCGCGATCGGCCGGATCGAAGCCGATGGCGAAGCGCGTGTGGTCGGCGGTGGTGGACAACGGCCGCCGGAGCATACGGTCGCCAGGGGCGACCGGCGGCGACGATGAGCAGGGGCTCATCGGCGGGCCGGGCGGCGCGGCGGCGGCGGATCTGCTCCCGCTCGAGGCGCGACCAAGGTCCGATGGCGCCTGGGACCCCCGCGGTGGCACCGTGGCGTCATGTTCCATCGCCCCCTCATCGCGACGGCCGCGGCCGTCGGCCTGCTCACGCTCGCCGCCTGCGGCTCCAGCGGCAGCTCGTCCACGTCGACCGGCGGCGCGGCCGCCGCTCCGGCGTCGTCGACGTCCTCGGCGTCGTCTGGTGGCGGCAGCGCGGCCAAGACGAGCGCGCCGGCCCCGGCGGCCGCCTCGGGGGCGCTGAAGGTCGGCGCCGACGCCTCCGGCGCCCTCAAGTTCGTGCCCTCGGCGCTGAAGGCGAAGGCCGGGAAGGTCACGATCAGCTTCGACAACCCCGCCTCGGCGGGGATCTCCCACGGCCTGTCGCTGGAGGGCAACGGCGTGGACAAGGAGGGCAAGATCGTCGGGGCCGGGCAGACCAGCACGCTGACGCTCAAGCTCAAGCCCGGGACCTACACCTACTACTGCCCCGTGCCCGGCCACCGGCAGGCCGGGATGGTCGGGCGCATCACCGTGGGGTGACGCGCAGGGGTGGTCGCCGGCGCGCAAGACGTGTAGCGTATGCATGACTCATGCACACACCACGCCCTCTGCTGCTGGTGACCACCCTCGCGCTCGCAGGCCCGGCCGGCTGCGGCGGCACGGGCGACCAGGGCGCCGCGCCCCCGCCGGCCGGCGCGACGCGCGCC
>JAICJK010000390.1 GCA_025928415.1 Solirubrobacteraceae bacterium
CCGGCGCCGTGCTGCTCGAGGGCGGCGAGCGGCTGCTCGCCGGGCAGATCGTCGGCGCGCTCGGCGCGTGGTCGGGCGGCCTGGCCGGCGCGGTGCCGGTGCCCGTCCGGCCGGTGAAGGGCCAGACGCTGCGCCTGCGCGGCCCCGCGCTGCTGGAGGGCGTCGTGCGCTTCGAGGGCGGCTACCTCGTCCCGCGCGCGGACGGCCGCATCGTGCTCGGGGCGACCATGGAGGAGCGCGGCTTCGACACCGCGGTCACCGCGCTGGCCCTGCACGAGCTGCTGCGCGACGCCGCCGAGCTCGTGCCCGGCGTGCTCGAGCTCGAGGTCGAGGAGACGCTGGCCGGGCTGCGGCCCGGCACGCCGGACAACGCCCCGATCCTCGGGCGCGGCGAGGACGGCGTGGTCTGGGCCACGGGCCACCACCGCAACGGCGTGCTGCTGACGCCCGTCACCGCCGAGCTCGTCGCCGGGCTGCTGGCCGGCGAGCCCGGCGACGCGCTGGCGCCGTTTCACCCCGCGCGCTTCGTCCGGGAGGCCGCGTGATCGAGGTCAACGGCAGCCCGTCCGACGTGCCGGCGGGCGCGACGGTCGCCGAGCTGCTCGCCACGCTCGACGTCCCCGACGGCGCCCGCGGCATCGCCGTCGCCGTGGACGCCGAGGTCGTCCCCCGGGCCGAGTGGCCCGGCTTCGCGCTGGCCGACGGCGCCCGCGTGGAGATCCTCACCGCCGTGCAAGGAGGCTGACCCGCCCCGTGGAGCCCATGACCCGCCCCGCCACCGACCCGCTGCAGATCGGCGACCGCGTCTACCGCTCGCGCCTGCTGCTGGGGACGGGCGGCTTCGCGCGCCACCAGACGCTGGCCGACGCGATCCACGCCAGCGGGACCGAGCTCGTGACGGTCGCGCTGCGCCGCATCGACGCGGCGGCGCGCGGCTCGCTGATCGACGTGCTGCGGGAGGCGGGGGTCGAGCTGCTCCCCAACACCGCGGGCTGCTTCACCGCGCGCGACGCCGTCCTCACCGCCCAGCTCGCGCGCGAGGCGTTCGCCACCGACCTCGTCAAGCTCGAGGTCATCGGCGACGAGCGCACGCTGCTGCCCGACGCGCCCGAGCTGCTGCTGGCCGCCGAGCAGCTCGTCGCCGACGGCTTCACGGTCCTCCCCTACACCACCGACGACCCGGTCCTGGCGCGGCGCCTGGAGGACGTGGGGTGCGCCGCCGTGATGCCGCTGGGCTCGCCGATCGGGAGCGGCATGGGGATCCGCAACCCGTACAACCTGTCGCTGATCGTCGAGCGGGCGGGCGTGCCGGTCGTGCTCGACGCCGGCGTCGGGACGGCGAGCGACGCCGCGCTGGCGATGGAGCTCGGCTGCGACGCCGTCCTCTGCGCGAGCGCGATCTCCCGGGCCGTGGACCCGGTCGCGATGGCCGCGGCGATCCGCGCCGGCGTCGAGGGCGGCCGCCTGGCGCGCGGCGCGGGGCGGATCCCGCGCCGCCTGCACGCCGAGGCCTCCACGCCGGATGCCGGGCTGCCGTCCTTCGCGACGCCATGAGCGCCGGGGGCGCGCCCAGCGGCGTGCGGGGAGACCTCGACGCGCTGCTCGACGGCTTCCAGGCCGCGTGGTCGGACCCCGATCCTGCGGCCTTCGCGGCCGTCTGCGCCCCGGACGTGCACTACGAGGACCCGCTGACCCACGAGCCGCTCGAGTCGCCCGCGGCCGTCGCCGCCCACGCGGCGCGCCTGCGCGCCGGCTTCCCCGACGCGCGCATCGAGGCCACGGGGACGCGGCTGACCGACGGGCGCTACGTCGCCGCGCCCGTCAAGCTGCTGGCCACCCACCGCGACGAGCTCGAGGGGCTGCCCGCCACCGGGCGGTTCCTGATCATCCACGGCGTCTTCTACGTCGAGCTGGACCCGGAGGGCCGGCTGCTGTGGCGCATCCGGGCCTTCTTCGACCTCTACGGCGCGGCGACCCAGCTCGGCGTCCTGCCCAAGCCGGGCACGCTGGGCGAGCGGGCGCTGCTCATGCTGCGCGGGTTCGGGCTGCGGCGCGACTGACGCCGGCGGGCTACTTGACCACCGTCAGCGTGCCGTCCATGCCGGGGTGGATCGTGCACACGTACTTGATCGTGCCGGGCTTGGTGGCCTTGAACTCGTAGGTCTTGCCCTTCGCGAACAGGTCGGACTTGAACTTGGCGCCGGAGGTGGCGGAGACGTCGTGCACGACGCTGTCGTCGTTGGTCCACTTCACGGTCTGGCCGACCTTGACCGTCGCCTTGCTCGGCGCGAACTGGATGTTCTTCATGGTGATCTGGACGGCGCCGCCGGAGGACGTCGCGGGCGCCGCCGCAGAGGTCGCCGCGGGCGTCGGGGCCGCGGCGGTGCCCGACGAGCTCGAGCTGCCGCCGCCGCCGCAGCCGGCGACGGCCGCGGCGCAGGCGGCGACGGTGAGCAGGGCGGTCGTGCGGATCATGGGGGAAGGTCCTCTCGGAGGTGTCGAGGAGAGTTCTACGCCTCAGGACGCCTCGGCGGGTCGGTGGAGGGCGACCACGACCGGCGCGTGGTCGCTCAGCGGACCGCGCTGGAGGATCTCGGGTCGCGCGGGCGCGGTCAGCCCGCGGGCCAGCACGAAGTCGACGTCGTGGCCGCCCGCGACGGCGAAGCCGGGCGCGGCGGGGCGGCGCGTGTTCGTGTCGCCGCCCAGGACGATCGGGGGCGCGGGGCCCGCCGGCCCGGGGCCCGCCCACGCCGTCACCGCGCGCGCCGCCTTGGCCAGGTCGGCCTGCGCGCGCCGCTCGGAGTGGACCTGCGCGTGCAGGTTGGCCACCCACGTCCCGTCGGCCAGCCGCACCGCCTGGACCACCCGGCGCTCCGGCAGGCGGCGCAGCGTCGCCCGCCGGTGCTCGACGGGCGGCGCGCCGCGCACGAGGATCGCGTTGGCGCCGCCGCCGTTGGACTTCAGGAGGTCGGGCCACCGGCGCGCGAGGGCCCGGCGCACCGGCAGGCCGCAGTTGCGGGAGGTCAGCGCCGTCCGGGCGCTCGCCCCGGCGGCCGCGCCGAGCGCGGGCGGCCACCACGGCGGGACCTCCTGCAGCAGCGCGACGTCCCACGCCCAGCCCGCCAGCGCGGCCGCGTAGTCGGCCAGCAGGTCGCGCCCGGCCGGCGGCACCGCGCGCCCGTGGTAGAGGTTCCAGGTCAGGACGCGCATGGCGGGTATCCTGCCGCGCTTGGCGCGCCACTTCCTCACCGGGCAGGAGCTCACCCGCGCCGAGCTGCTGGGCCTGATCGAGCGCGCCATCGAGCTCAAGGCCGACCCGCTGGGCTCCGCGGCGCTGCGCGGGCGGACCGTCGCGCTGATGTTCGAGCGCCCGTCGACGCGCACGCGGCTGTCCTTCGAGGCCGGCGTGGCCGAGCTGGGCGGCCACCCGATGATCCTGCGGCCCGGGGAGATGCAGCTCTC
>JAICJK010000097.1 GCA_025928415.1 Solirubrobacteraceae bacterium
CTCGGCGCCGGGCGGGTTGACCGTGTCGAACCGGATGAGCCGCTGCAGCAGGCCTGTCGCGTCCTGGTCCATGGCCGCCATCGTACGCGGCCGCCTGGGCGGCGGCCGCGGGCGCTGCCATGCTGGCACGCAGTGGACCAGCTCTTCGACGCCGGCGACCCGCTGCCCGGCCGCGCCGCCGGGCCGGCGGCCGACGCCCCGCTGGCCGCCCGCATGCGCCCGGCGAGCCTCGCGGACGTCGTGGGCCAGGAGCACCTGCTCCACGAGGGCGCCCCGCTGCGGGTGGCGATCGAGCAGGGGCGCCCGCACTCGATGCTGCTGTTCGGGCCGCCCGGCTCCGGCAAGACGACGCTGGCCCGCCTGGTCGCGGCGAGCGCGAACGCCGCCTTCGAGGAGCTCAGCGCGGTGCAGGCCGGCCGGGCCGAGGTCCGCGCGGTGATCGATCGCGCCCGCCATCGCCGCGACACCACGGGTACGCCTACCGTGTTCTTCCTCGACGAGATCCACCGCTTCAACAAGGCCCAGCAGGACGCGCTGCTGCCGGCCGTGGAGGAGGGGCTGGTGACGCTGATCGGCGCGACGACCGAGAACCCTTCCTTCGAGGTCAACGCGGCGCTCCTGTCGCGCACGCGCCTGTACGAGCTCCAGCCGCTGGGCGCCGCCGAGGTCGAGGGCCTGCTGCGCCGCGCGCTGGTGGGCCTGGGGGCGCAGGCCGACGACGCCGCGCTGGCCTTCCTGGCCGACCGCTCCGACGGCGACGCCCGGACGGCGCTGTCGGCGCTCGAGCTGGCGGCCGCGACCGCCGACGGGCGCGTCGGCCTGGCGGCGGCCGAGGACGCCCTGCAGCGCCGCGCGATCCGCTACGACAAGGGCGGCGACCAGCACTACGACACGATCTCGGCGTGGATCAAGGCGACGCGCGCGAGCGACCCCGACGCGTCGCTCTACTACCTGGCGGTGATGCTCGAGGCGGGCGAGGACGCGCGGTTCATCGCGCGGCGGATGGTGATCCTGGCCAGCGAGGACATCGGCAACGCCGACCCGCAGGCGCTCCTGGTCGCGGTCGCCGCCGCGCAGGCCGTCGAGCACGTCGGGCTGCCCGAGGCGATGCACGCGCTGGCGCAGTGCGCGATCTACCTCGCGCTGGCGCCGAAGTCCAACGCCGCCTACGCGGCGATCGCCGCCGCCCGCGCCCATGTGCGCGAGCACGGCGCCGCGCTGCCGCCGTCCTACCTGCGCAGCGCCAACCGGCGTGAGCCGGGCTACGACTACCCGCACGACAACGCGGGCCACGTCACCCCGCAGGACGTCCTGCCCGAGGCGCTGGCCGGGGAGCGGTTCTACCGCCCCGACGACGCCGAGGCCGCGCTGCGCGAGCGCCTGGCGGCGATCCGCGCGGCGCGCGGGCGCCCGGGCTGACGGTCGACCGGGGCGTGTGACACCGGTCACGGATCGGCGGAGGTTCACACGGGCCTTACGTCGAGGCCCCACCCTGTCCGTGAGACCTTCATGCACCGCTCCCTCGACGCCACCCACACGCTTGCCGACGGCACCCACGTGCGCGTCCGGCTGCCGCAGGCCGGCGACCGCGCGGCGCTGCGGGCGCTGCACGCGCGCCTGGGGATCGCCGCCGAGGACCTCGAGCTCGCCTGGGCGCTGAGCTTCGACCCGCGGCGGCGCGTCGTGATCTGCGCGACGGCGTGGCTGGACGGCGGGCCGCAGGTCGTGGGCTACGGCGCGATGGACCACGGGGCGGCGCAGCCAGACCTGCTGGTGGTCGACGAGGAGCTGGCGCCGGGCGTCGGCGCCGTCCTGATCGGCGTCCTGACCCGCGGCGCCGCGAGTCGCCGGGCGGCCTGACCTCGGGAGGTGTCACAGCCGGGGCCTCCCTCCCGTCTTGTGGGTACAGATGACACCGATGAAGGAGCCGATGATGGGAGCGCGCGCGGCATGACCGATCGCGAGCGACTGCTCGACGAGCTGCGGCCGGTGTGCTTCGCGATCGCCTACCGGATGCTCGGCAGCGTCGCCGAGGCCGAGGACGTGATGCAGGAGGCGCTGCTGCGGGTGCACCAGGCGCTCGACGGGGGCGAGCGGATCGCCTCGCCGCGCGCGTTCGTCGCCACGGTGACCACCCGCCTGGCGATCGACGAGCTGCGCTCCGCGCGCGCCCGCCGCGAGCGCTACGTCGGCGAGTGGCTGCCGGAGCCGATCATCACCGACGGCGAGGACGATCCGGCCCGGCACGCCGAGACGGCGGACTCGCTGTCGCTGGCCATGCTGGTGCTGCTGGAGAGCCTCTCGCCCGAGCAGCGCGCCGTGCTGCTGCTGCACGACGTGTTCGACTACGGGTATCCCGAGATCGCGGCGATCGTCGGCAAGCGCGAGGACAACGTGCGCCAGCTCGCCACCCGCGCCCGGCGCCACGTCGAGGAGCGCCGGCCGCGCTTTCAGACGACGCGCGAGCAGCGCGACGAGCTGGCGGCGCGGTTCTTCGCGGCCGCCGAGCAGGGCGATCTCGCGGGGCTCGAGGCGCTCCTGGCCGCCGACGTGGAGCTGACCGGCGACGGCGGCGGCAAGGCGCCGGCGCTCGCGCGGACGCTGCGCGGGCGCAACCGCGTCGCGCGCGCGCTGGTCAACTGGATCCGCCTGGCCGCCCGCCTCCCGGGCGTGTCGTTGCGCCCGGTCGAGGTCAACGGCGGCCCGGGCGCGCTCTACCTCGACGAGCAGCAGCGGGTGATCGGCGTGCTGGCGCTCGACATCGCCGGCGGCCAGATCGCGAGCATCAGCTCGATCGTCAACCCCGACAAGCTCACGCACCTCGGCCCGGTCGCCGACCTCGGAGCGCTGCTGCGCTCCGCGCGATGACGGGCAGCGAGGACCACGGCCCCGTTCGCGGGTAAGAACGGTGCGGCCGTCTACGCTAGGACGACATGCCAGCCGCCGCCTACGCCGGGAAGGAGTGCGTCTGCCAGTTCAGGCGCGGGGTCTGCGACCAGACCTGCGTCCGGGACATGCTGGCGACGCCGTTCTACATCGCCTGCCTGAAGCTCCGGGGCCGCCGCTGCCTCGTGGTGGGTGGCGGGGCGATCGGCCTGGAGAAGGCCGAGGGGCTGCTGGCCTGCGACGGCGACGTCGTCGTGGTGGCGCCCGAGGCCGGGCCCGAGCTCGAGGCGCTGGCGGCGGAGGGCTCGATCGCCTGGGAGCGCCGGCCCTACCGGCCCGAGGACCTGGACGGCGCGTTCCTGGTCATCGCCTGCACCGACGACACCGACACGAACATCGCGATCTACGAGGACGCCGAGCGTCGCGCGATGCTCGTCAACGTCGTCGACGTCCCGCCGCTGTGCAACTTCATCCTGCCCGCCATCGTGCGCACCGGCCCGCTGGCGATCGCCATCTCCACCGCGGGGGCCTCGCCGGCGCTGGCCAAGCGCATGAAGGCCGAGGTCTCCGAGCTGTTCGGCGAGGAGTACGCGACGCTCGCCGTCCTGCTCAACGACGCCCGCGGCTGGGCCAAGGGCACGCTGCCGACCTACCAGGACCGCAAGGCGTTCTTCGAGGAGATCGTCAACGGCGAGCCCGACCCGATCGCCCTGCTGCGCGCCGGCGACGCCGCCGCCGTGCGCGACCTGATCGCCGCCGCCCAGCGCACCCACCAGCCGGCCTGAGCGACGGCGTGCCCGACCCCCGCCTCACCCACCTCGACGCGACCGGCGCCGCGCGGATGGTCGACGTCGGCGCCAAGGCGGTCACGCAGCGCCGGGCCGTCGCGCAGGCGGTCGTCGCCATGGCGCCGGACACCGCAGCCGCCGTGGCGGCGGGCGACGCGCCGAAGGGCGACGTCCTGGGCACGGCGCGCATCGCGGGCATCCAGGCGGCCAAGCGCACCGGCGAGCTGATCCCGCTGTGCCATCCGCTCGGGCTGGACGCCGTGGCCGTCGACCTCGTCGTCGACCCCGAGGCGGGCACCGTGACGATCCGCGCCGAGGCGTCGACCACCGCGCGCACCGGCGTGGAGATGGAGGCGATGACCGCGGCGAGCGTCGCGGCGCTGACCGTCTACGACATGGTCAAGGGGCTGGAGCGGGGCGTGACCCTTCGCGAGGTCGCGCTGCTGGAGAAGACGGGTGGGAAGAGTGGCCCGTGGCGCCGCGGGTGAGCTCGAGGACGAGCAGGACGACCGCGACGGGGACCGTCGCGGGCAGCGTGTCCACGACGTAGAACAGCAGGTCCCAGACCAGGCCGGCCACGAGCACGGCCAGCGCGACGGGCGCCTGGCGCCGGCCCTCGGCGGCCAGCACGGCGCCGAAGACGGCCGCGGCGAAGAAGTCGCCGTAGCCCAGCGAGGCGCCGTGCAGGGTCGCGGCCTGGAGCTGCGGCAGCCCCGCGCCTGGGCTCGCCGCGACGAGCACGGCGTTGGGCTGCTGGAGCTGGTGGCCGAAGACGAGGATCGCGTCGATCACCGCCATCGCCACCAGCCCGGCCTTCAGCAGGACGAGCGGCGTTCCCCCGGCCAGCAGCCGTCCGATCGTGACCACGCTGCCGGCGATCAGCGCGATGCGCGCGAGCTCGCCGCCGAGCTCGTGCGGCCAGATCCAGACGACGGCCAGCAGCGCGGGGGCGAGCCCGGCGAGCGGCGGCAGGGCGCGGTGGGCGGCCCACCCGAGCGCCAGCGCGCAGCCGAGCGGCACGCCGAACAGCGCCACCCAGGTCAGGACGTCGGCGCTGGAGGGCAGGACCGCGATCGCGCCGATCACCAGCGCGATCGACAGCGGCGCGACGAGCGCCCAGCCGCGCCCCCGCGCCCACCCCAGCCACCCCGGCAGCCCCGCGGCGGGAAGGGCGACGCACAGCGCCTGCGCGGCGCCCAGCGCGACGCTGGCGATACCGAAGGGGAGCACGTCCGGGCAGTCCAGCACACGGATACGGTGTGGAGGTGCGCACCGCCGTGCTGACCATCTCGACGACCGTCTCGCGGCGCGACAGCGAGGACGCCTCCGGCCCGCTGCTGGCCGAGCAGGCGGAGGCGGCGGGCTGCGAGATCGTCGCGATGGAGGTCGTGCCCGACGACTACGCGCTGATCGAGGACCGCCTGCACCATTACGTCGACGACGACGTGGCGCTGATCCTGACCACGGGCGGCACCGGGTTCACCCCCGACGACGTCACCCCCGAGGCCACCCGCGCCGTGGTCCAGCGCGACGCGCCCGGGCTGGCCGAGGCGCTGCGCGCCGAGGCGGGGCGCCGCCACCCGATGGGCATCCTGACCCGCGGCGTCAGCGGCATCGCCGGCCGCACGCTGATCGTCAACTTCCCCGGGAGCCCGCGGGCCATCGGCGAGCTGTTCGGCGTGGTCGCCCCGGTGCTCGGCCACGCCGTCGAGACCCTGCGCCGCGAGGGTGGCCGCCACGCCGGCCATTGAGCTCGCGGGGCTCACGCGCCGCTACGGCGAGCGGGTCGCCCTCGACGAGCTGACGCTCACGCTCGAGGAGGGCCGCACGCTGGTCGTCTTCGGGCCCAACGGCGCGGGCAAGACGACGCTGCTCCGCGTCCTGGCCACGCTGCTGCGCCCGCACGCGGGGACCGCGCGCATCCTCGGCCGGGACATCCCGCAGGAGAGCTGGGCGGTCCGCGGCAAGATCGGCCTGCTGACCCACGAGCCGCTGCTCTACCGGGACCTCAGCGCGCGCGACAACCTGCGCTTCCACGCGCGCCTGCACGGCATCGGCCTCGACCGCATCGAGGAGCTGCTCGACGCGGTGCGGCTCCCCGGGCGCGCCGACGACCCGCTGCACGCCTACTCGCGCGGGATGGTCCAGCGCGTCGCGGTCTGCCGGGCGGTGCTGCACGACCCTCCGCTGCTGCTGCTCGACGAGCCGCGGGCGAACCTGGACCCGGCCGCCGCCGAGCTGGTCGAGCCGCTGATCGGCGCGGCGAGCGGGCGCACGCGCGTGCTCACCAGCCACGATCCGGCGGGCGGGCTGGCCGAGGCCGACCTCGCCCTGGGCCTGCGCGGGGGCCGGACCGCGCTGCTGGCCGGTGCCGCCGAGGTGGACGCCGCGGCGATCGGGGCGCTGTACGCCGACGCGCCGCCGCCCGCGCGCACGGCGGGGACCGCGCGGACCGGAGCGCGCCCGTGAGCTCCGGTGCCGCGATCGCCGCGCTGCTGCGCAAGGAGCTGCTGCTCGAGCGCCGCGTCCCGCAGGTCATCCCGGGCATGGCGCTGTTCAGCGTCGTGACCTACGTCGTGTTCCGCTTCGGCCTGGACCGCACGAGCGTCGAGGGGTCGCTCGCCGCGGGGGTGCTGTGGGTGACGCTGCTGTTCGCGGCGATGCTCGGCGCCAACCGGCTCTACGTCACCGACCACGAGGAGGGCGGCTTCGACGGCTTCCTGCTCGCGCCGGTGGACCGGACCACGCTGTTCGTGGCCAAGGCGCTGGCCTTCGGGCTGTTCCTCGTGCTCGTGGAGATCGTGGCCGTCCCCGCCTTCGCGGTGCTGCTGCTGGGGCCCGGGCTGGGGGCCGCGGAGGTCGGGCGGCTGGCCGCCGTCCTGGCGCTCGCCGACGTCGGGATCGCCGTCATCGGCACCCTCGTCGGCGCGCTGGCGATCCAGACCCGGGCGCGCGACCTGATCCTGCCGCTGATCGCGCTGCCGATGCTGGTGCCGGTGATCATCAGCGCCGCGAAGGCCACGGCGCCGGTCCTGGCGGCCTCCGGCGCGGGGGGGCTCCCCGGGCGCTGGATCGCGCTCCTGTGTCTCTATGATCTCGTCTTCGGGCTCCTCGCGTACGCCGTGTTCGACTTCCTGCTCGAGGACTGACGCGGCCCGGCGAGGCGCATCGCTTCCCCATGTACGGCACCCGCCTGCGCCTTCTCTCCACGCTGACCGCCGCGGTCCTGATCACGGCCTACGCGCTGGCCGCCTTCACCGCGCCGCTGGACGCCGACCAGGGCTTCTCGCAGAAGATCTTCTACGTGCACGTGCCGATGGCGATCGTCGCGCTGTGCGGCTTCGTGTTCGGCGGGATCATGGCCATCCAGCACCTGCGCACGCGGGACCCGTCCTACGACCTGAAGTCCTACGTGGCGATCCACCTGTCGGTCGTGCTCGGCGTCGGCGTGCTGCTCACCGGCGGCATCTGGGCGCGCGCGGCGTGGGGCGTGTGGTTCGAGTGGCGCGAGCCGACGCTGGTCTCCTTCCTGATCGTCTTCCTGCTCTACTGCACCTACCAGCCGCTGCGCTTCTCGATCGAGGACCCCGACCGCCAGGCGCGCTACGCCTCGGTCTTCGCGATCACGGCCGGCGCCTTCGTCCCGCTGAACTTCCTCGCCGTCCGCCTCGCGCAGCCCTACATCCACCCGCGCGTGCTCAACGACACCGGCGGCGCGCTGCCGACCGGGATGAAGATCCCGTTCTACCTCGCGCTGGTCGGGATGGCGCTGCTGTTCGTGACGCTCTGGAAGTACGAGATGGCCCACAAGCACTCCCGCGCCCAGCTGCGCGCGCTGCGCCGCAAGCTCGGCGGCGAGGCGGCCGGCGCCGGGCGCACCGCGGCCCCGCAGGTGCACGCGCCGTGATCCTCGCCGCCGCCCTGCCGGACAACGCGGGCTACGTCGCCGCCGCGTACCTGGTGTTCTTCGCGCTGGTCGTGATCTACCTGGCGATCATGGCCGCCAAGCTGTCGCGCCTGGAGCGCGAGCTCGGCGAGCTCAACGAGCTGGCCGACGGCCTGCAGGAGCGCCGGGAGGCGGA
>JAICJK010000274.1 GCA_025928415.1 Solirubrobacteraceae bacterium
GCCGGCCCGTAGCGACCCGCGACCGCGTCAGCCGACGCGGTCGCCGAGCTGCGCGTCCGGCTCCGGGTTCAGCAGCAGCACCCGGCCGTCGCTGTAGGTGCCGAGCACCAGGCACTCCGAGCGCACCGGGCCGATCTGCTTGGGCGGGAAGTTGACGACGCCGATCACCAGCCGGCCCTCGAGCTGCTCGCTGGGGTAGTTCGCGATCTGCGCGGAGGAGCGGCGCACCCCGATCTCCGGGCCGAAGTCCACGCGCAGCTTCCACGCCGGGCGGCGGGCCTCCGGGAACTCCTCGACCGCGACGATCCGCCCCACGCGCATGTCGACGCGCGCGAACTCCGCCCAGGCCAGCGGCTCGGCGTCGGCCTCGGGCGCGCCCATCAGGGCCGCTCCGTGCCGAAGCGGAAGGACCGCAGCGGCGACTTCAGCCGCCCGTTGGTCCCCACGCTGTCGACGTTCGGGACCACCGGCGAGAGCTGCGCGAGCAGCTCGATGTCCACGCCGCGGACCGGCGGCGGCCCGCTCGCCGGCGGGTTGGGCACGGCCAGGTAGCGGCGGCCGAGCACCGTGTGGCCGTCGCGCTTGATCTGGAAGGAGATCTGGTAGGCGGCCACGTCGTTGATCCGCGCCCGGCCCTCGCCGCGGTACACGAAGGTGGGGTCGGCGCGCTGCATCGCCGCGATGATCGGGACCGACGCGGCCAGGTAGGCCGCGGAGACGTCCCCGCGGTAGGGCGCCAGCCGCAGCGGCCGCACGGTGAAGCGCTGCAGGGGGGTGCCCGCGTCGCTCGCGAGCGCCAGCTGGGCGCCCGCCGGCGGCGGGGCGACGCGGTGCATGGCGCCCTGGTAGCCGAGCGTGAACGGGACGTCCCCGCGCACGAGGACGTCGTGCAGATGCTGGCCGCCGGCGCCCGGCCGCAGCGCCACGAGCGCGAGCACGACGACCACCGCGACGAGCGCCAGGCCCGCGATCGCCACGGCGCGCAGCGGCCGCGGCAGCGCCGCAAGGCGCGGGCGCACCAGCGCGGGCAGGCTCGGGCCGAACTCCGGGCGGACGACGGGCACGGCCCGCAGTGTAGGCAGGGACGGCGTCAGGCTCAGGCCGCGGCGGCCAGCCCGATCACCTTCAGCCGGCGCTGCAGCGCCTGCATCGCGAAGGCGCGCGTCTCGTCGACCGAGACGCCGAACAGCGTCTCCTGGTCGTCGGCCTCGTCCATCCACTTGGGCTTCAGGACGCCGTCGGCCGCCGGGCCGACCTCGATCAGCGTGCGCTGGATGGCCTCGCCGTAGCGCGGGTCGCGCCGGGCCATGTCGCGCAGGAACCGCGCGCCGAAGGCCACGTGGCGGTGCTCGTCGCGCGCGACGTTCGTGAAGCCCTCCACGAAGGCGGGCAGCGTGCCCTGCTGCTCGTTGTAGTCGATGATGAAGTGCTGCCCGGTGAGGGCCAGCATCCCCTCGACGACCATGTGGTAGATCGTCACGAACTCCACGGCGCACTCGAGGTCCTCGGGCTCGCGGGCCAGGCGGTCGGCGCGGGCTTTGAGCTGCTCGTCGAAGAGCTCGTGGAACTCGGGGTTGAGGTGCTCGTGCGCGGCGCGCAGGCGGTCGTCGAGGTCGCCGGCGTCCAGCACGCCGACCTCGCGGTAGAAGCGGTCGAAGAAGGCGACGTGCCGCGCCTCGTCGGCGATCTGCGTGCACAGGAACAGCCGCATCGCCTCGTCGGGGACCGCGCGCATCAGCGGGCCGAGCTCGGCGGCGACGCGCTGCTCGCCCACGAAGAACGACGACAGGCCGTACATGCGCTGGAAGCGCTCCTCGGGCGGGATGCGCTCGTGCCAGTCGATGCGGTCCTGGGCGAAGTCGAGGTCCTGGGTGGCCCACTGCTGGCGCTCCCACAGCTCGTAGAGCTCGCGGTAGTCCAGGAGCTTGACCTCGCCGGCCTGCAGGGCGGGGTCGGACGTCGCGCGGAAGTCGACGCGATCGGTGCGGGGCGTGGACGGCGACGTGTCGGTCATGGCGCGACCGTAGCGGGAAACTGGCCGGCTGGCCAGTCGGGTCGGCCGGCGGGTCAGGGGCCGGCGTCGCCGCCGACGACCAGCGCGCCGTTCGTCGCCGTGCCGTCGACCACGATGAGGTAGAGGCCGGCGCGCAGCCCGTCGATCACCTGCGTCGCCGCGCCGGACGCCGGAACCGACAGGCGCGTCGGCGTCGGCGTGCGGACGAGGACGTCGTGCGCCCGGCCGTCGGCGGCCGTGAACCGCAGCTCCACCGGCAGGAAGGCGGGCACCGTCACCTTGCCCGGCGTCACCTGGTCGCCCGTGAGGGTGAACTCGGCCGGGACGCGGATCGGCTGCTCGTCGCCGGCGCCGCCGGGCGCGCTCTCGGGGGAGGCGCCGCCGGTGGTGCGGGTGTCCTGCGGGGTCGTCGCCGCCGGGGCGGTCGTGGTGGACGCCGGGGCCGTGGTCGTCCCGGCCGGCGCGGGCGCCGTCCGCGCCGGCGACGGGGCCGCCGTGGTCGCCGCCGCGGGCGACCCGTCGTCCCCGCCGCAGCCCGCCAGGGCGCCGGCGGGGGTGGCGGCCAGGAGCACGAGCACCAGGACGGCGCGGGGTCGGGGCGGGCGCGGCACGCGACCGCGCACCATGACAGCGGCGCCCGACGCCAGTCGCCCGCCGGCGCCCGGCGTCACTCCCCGATCGAGAACATCGCCTCCAGGTCGTGCTGGGAGAACGCCTCGAAGGCCACGAGCGTCTGCGTGCGCGCCACGCCCTGGAGCTGCAGGAGCTGCCCGGTGATCACGTCCGCGAGCTGCTCGTGGCGCGGGACGCGCACGATCGCGACGAAGTCCCACTCCCCCGTCACCGAGTAGGCCTCCGCGACCCCCTCGAGGCCGGCGAGCGCGCCGCCCAGCGTCGGCATCGCGTCCCGCTCGGCCTCGATGAGGACGACCGCGTGGGTCATGGCGTGTGCGACTCCCCGGGCGCGAGCACGACCACCTGCGCGTAGCCGGCCTGCTCCACGTCGGCCTTGAAGGCCTGCGCGTCGGTCTCGATCGGCGGGAAGGTGCCGTAGTGGCAGGGGATGATCTGGTCGGCGCCGATCAGCTCGGCCGCCACGACGGCGTCGAAGCGGTCCATCGTGAAGTGGCCGCCGATCGGCACGAGCGCGACGTCGATCTTGCCGCGCTTGCCCGGCAGCGCGAGGTCGCTGAACAGCGCGGTGTCGCCCACGTGGTAGATCCGCTTGCCGCCGAGCTCGATCACCAGGCCGGCCGGGGTGGAGACCGTCCCGTCCGGCGTCGTGGACGTGTGCCACGCGGGCACCAGGCGCACGCTGCCCCACGGCAGCTCCGCGGTCCCGCCGAGGTTCGGGTTCAGGACCGGGTGGTCCTCGCCCAGCTTCCCGCTCAGCTCCCCGGCGACCTCGGTGATGGCGACGACGGTCGCCCCGGTCCGCTTGGCGATGTCCACGACGTCGCCGTAGTGGTCGGCGTGGCCGTGGGTCAGCAGGATCGCGTCGGGGCGCGGCTCGTCGGCGCCGACGGCCGCCTTGGGATTGCCGGTCAGGAACGGGTCCACCAGGACCTCGGTGTCCCCGTCGGTCAGCGAGAAGGCGGCGTGGCCGAGGT
The DNA here is from genome assembly GCA_025928415.1 of Solirubrobacteraceae bacterium. Classification (GTDB taxonomy): domain Bacteria; phylum Actinomycetota; class Thermoleophilia; order Solirubrobacterales; family Solirubrobacteraceae; genus Paraconexibacter. Next base: position 3,625 of record JAICJK010000274.1, read on the forward strand.
AGCGGATCTGCATCAGGTCTCCTTCGGGTCGTCGTTGGACGGCAGGCGGGACAGCTCGCGCGCGAGCTCGAAGCCGACGGCGGCGCCGACGAGCATGCCCAGGCGGGCCTCCTCGGCGATCATCCGGCGCACGGCGACGCGGCGCTCCTCCGGGTCCTCCAGCGCGGTGAGCTGCGCGATCTGGGGCGCCGCGGCGCTCAGGTACCCGCCCTCCTCGAGGGCCTGGTCGAGGATCCGCTGCAGCGCGGGCGCGGCGTGGGTCACGACCTCCTGCGCGTGGCGCAGCCGGCCGGGCGCGGTGAGGGCCGCCACGGCGGCGTCGACCTCGTCGGCGGTGTACGTGCGAGGCTCGTCGGGCACCGGCGGCGACCTGCGACTCAGCGCCGGGGGCCGACCTGGCTGAGCCCGAGCCCGGCGACCAGCCCCCCGACCGCCCCCACGCCCTCGGCGATGGCGTTGGCGTCCGGGGTGGCCAGCGGCATCGCGGCGACCAGCAGGCCGAGGGCCAGCACGCCGAGCAGGTCGGCGTCGTCGTCGCTGTCGGCCCGCGCGCGGCGCGCCAGCAGGACCGGGACGGCCCAGGCCAGCAGGAGCCCGAGCGCAGCCCCGTTGCCGCCGAGGGCCACGGGGTCGACCTGCACGGCCGCGGCCGCGGCGATCCCGCCCGAGCCGCAGGCGAAGAACACGATCAGCACGAGCAGCGGGCCGTGGCGGCGCTCGAGCAGCCAGCCGAAGATCCCGATGGTCAGCACCGCGGCGAACTCGTACCAGGGGTTGGAGTACACGAA
>JAICJK010000142.1 GCA_025928415.1 Solirubrobacteraceae bacterium
CGCGAGGGCCACGAGGATGCCGCCCAGCCACAGGGCGACCGACCCGACGTTCGCGTCCATGCACACCCACACGCGCGTGGAGTCGGCGAGCGGCAGGATCAGCGTCAGCGCGGCGATGGCGCCGGCGAACAGGCGCTCGGCGCCCAGGGCCCGGAGGATCGCGTAGAGCAGCAGCGACTCCGCGACGCAGGTGGCCGCCAGCAGCACCAGGTGCGCGCCGGCATGGCTGCCCAGCAGTCCGAAGGTGGCCGGCCAGTAGAGCAGCATCAGCGGCCGGAACCAGAGGTAGTGGAACGCGTCCACGACGCCGGAGGGGCCGGGGTGCTGGGCCAGCGTGAGGTAGCTCCAGTCGTCGTTGGAGAAGCCGCCGTGGGCGATGCGGGAGCCGAGCGTCGCCGCCGCGAGGGCGGCCAGGAGGCCGAGCACGGCCAGCAGTTCGGGGGCGGTGACCCGGCCGGTCGCGAGCAGGCAGCCGGCGAGCCGCCGCGCGCGACCGGCTCCCCTCGGCCTCACGATGGTCGCCATCCAGGTCGATTGTGGTGCACGGCGGCCCCCTTGGCCAGGGTTGCCGGCCAAGGGTAACGACCGTTACCATCAACGGCCTTCGACGGAAGGGCTTCGCATGAGCAACGCGGCGCGACGCGCGCTGGACGACGTCAGCTACGAGATCGACGACGGGGTCGCGTGGATCGCGATCGCCCGGCCGGAGCGCTACAACGCGTTCCGCTCCCAGACCGTCGATGAGCTGATCCACTGCTTCAAGCTCGCGTGGGCCGACGCGGGGGTGGGCGTCGTCGTCCTGACCGGGCAGGGGGACAAGGCGTTCTGCGCGGGCGGCGACCAGAAGCAGCGCGCCGAGACCGGCGACTACGGGCCGTCGGACTACGGGCTGTTCGAGGTCGAGCAGCTGCACCGCATCATCCGCGCGGTCCCCAAGCCGGTGATCGCCGCCGTCAACGGCGTCGCGATCGGCGGCGGGCACGTCCTGCACGTCCTCGCCGACGTGACGATCGCCGCCGACCACGCGATCTTCGGCCAGAACGGCCCCCGCGTCGGCTCCTTCGACGCGGGCTTCGGCACCAGCTACCTGGCGCGCGTGGTGGGGGAGAAGCGCGCGCGGGAGATCTGGTTCACGTGCCGGCGCTACGACGCCGAGACGGCGGAGCGCTGGGGGCTCGTCAACCGCGTCGTGCCGCTCGCCGAGCTGCGGGCGGAGGTCCGCCGGTGGGCGGACGAGATGCTCGCGCTGTCGCCGACGGCGCTGCGCTTCCTCAAGCAGTCGTTCAACGCGGACAGCGAGCAGATCGGCGGGGTCGCGAGCCTCGCCTTCAGCGGGCTGCACCAGTTCGTGGACTCCGAGGAGGCCGCCGAGGGGGTGGCCGCGTTCGCGGCCAAGCGGCCGGCCGACTTCGGGCCGTTCCGCGGCGCCGCCTCGGTCTGAGCCGCGCCCGCCGCCTCAGCCCGGGTGCGCGCCGCCGCCGCCCAGGGCGTCCAGGCCGTGCAGGGCATGGCGCGCGATGACCTGCTCCAGCCCCGGCGCCTCGAGCACGGCGCGCGGCCAGCGGGTGACCGACTGGATGTGGCCGATGGCCCCGTGGGCCGCGGCCTCGAGCTCGGCGCCGGGCCGCGCCGGGTGGCAGCGGCGCAGCGTGGCGACCCAGCGGTCGACGTAGGCGCGCTGGCGGCGCCGCGCGCGGCGCAGGTCGGCGGGGGCCAGGGACCGGGCCTCCTGCGCGTAGACCGAGAGCAGCAGCCGGTCGCCGAGCGCGAAGCGCACGTGCCCGCGCACGAGCAGCTCGAGCTCCGCGCGCGGGTCCGGCTCCGCGCCCGTGACGGCGGTGAGGAGCAGCAGCCGGTCCATCGCCTGGTCGACGAGCGTGGCCAGCAGCTCGTCCTTGCCGCTGAAGTGGCGGTAGATGTGCGGCCCGGGGACGCCCGCCCGCTCGCCGATGCGATCGACGCCGACCGCCGCGAAGCCGTGCTCGCCGAACAGCTCGAGCGCCGCGTCGAGGATGGCCTGGGAGCGGTCCCCCGGCGCCCGCGCGGCGGCGGCCCGATCTGCTGCGCCGGCCCCGGTCATACGGGTACTGTAACGACCGTTACCAGTCCGGCAAGGGAGGCGGAGGCGGCATGGGCGAGGCGAGGACGGCGGCGCGCACGGCGATCGTGACCGGCGGCGCGGGCGGCATCGGCAGGGCGATCGGGGCGGCCCTGGGCGCGCAGGGCGTCCGCGTCGCGCTGGCCGACCTCGACGGCGACGCCGCCGAGGCCGCCGCCGCGGCGCTGCGGGCCACCGGGGCGGAGGCGATCGGCGTCGCGCTCGACGTCACCGACGGCGCCGCGGTCGCCGCCGGCGCCGGCGTGGTGCGCGAGCGGCTCGGCGGCGTGGACATCGTCGTCAACAACGCGGGCTGGGACGAGCTGCGGCCGTTCGTGGAGACCGGCGAGGCGTTCTGGCGCCGGGTCGTCGACGTCAACTACCTCGGCGCGCTGCGCGTGACCGGCGAGCTGCTGCCGGGGATGCTCGCGCAGGGCTGGGGGCGCGTGGTCAGCACCGGGTCGGACGCCGCGCGCGTCGGCTCCTCGCTGGAGTCGGTCTACGCCGGCGCCAAGGCGGGCGTGATCGGCTTCACGAAGTCGCTGGCCAGGGAGATCGCGACCTCCGGGGTGACGGCCAACGTCGTGTGCCCGGGGCCGACCGACACCCCGCTGCTGGCCGGCATGACCGGCGAGGGCGAGCGCGGCGCCAAGGTGGTCGCGGCGCTGACCCGCGCGGTGCCGATGAAGCGCCTCGGGCAACCCGCCGACGTCGCCGCGGCGGTCGCCTTCTTCGCCTCCGAGGAGGCCGGCTTCGTGACCGGCCAGACGCTGTCGGTCAGCGGCGGGCTGACGATGGCGTGAGCGGCGCCGGGGCGCCGGCGCGCGCGTCGAGCCAGGACTCGAGCTCGCCGGCGGGCAGGGCGCGGCTGAAGAGGAAGCCCTGGACGGCGTCGCAGCGGCGGTCGGCGAGATCGCGGAGGATCGTGCCGTCCTCCACGCCCTCGGCGACGACCCGCAGCCCGAGGTCGCGGCCGAGCGTGATCGCCGCGCCGACGATCGCCCGGTCGTGGACGTCGGAGAGCATGCCGGCCACGAACGAGCGGTCGATCTTGATCTCGTCGAGCGGGAGCTGCTTGAGGTAGGCCAGGGAGGTCTGGCCGGCGCCGAAGTCGTCGAGGGCCAGCCCGACGCCCATCGAGCGCAGCCGGCGGACGCTGGCGATCGTCCGCTGCGGGTCGGCCAGGACGGTGTCCTCGGAGATCTCGCAGATGAGCAGGCGGGGCGGGACGCCATGGCGTCCCAGCAGCTCGGCGACGAGGTCGGGCAGGCGCACGTCGAGGACGTTCGGGGGCGCCAGGTTGACCGCGACCGACAGCTCGATCCCGCGCGCGCGCCACGCGGCGGCCTGGGCGAGCGCGGTGTCGAGCACCCAGCGCGTCAGCGGGCCGACCAGGCCGGTGCGGACCGCGAGCGGCATGAACTCCCCGGGGCCGAGCAGCCCGCGCTCGGGGTGCTGCCAGCGGATCAGCGCCTCGACGCCGGTGACCGCTCCGGCCTCGACGCCGACCTTCGGCTGGAAGTGCAGGACGAGCTCGTCCTGGACCAGCGCGCGCCGCAGCTCGCCGAGCAGCGCCAGCCGGTCGGCGGAGTGCCCGTCGCGCGAGCGGTCGTAGGTCTCGGTCCGCGTCCGGTCCTGCTTGGCCAGTCCCATGGCCACGTCGGCCTCGCGCAGCAGCACGCCGATCTCGCGGCCGTGCTCGGGGCTCAGGGCGATGCCGATGCTCGCCTCGAGCTCGATCGCGACGCCGGCCAGGTCGAACGGGCGCCCGAGCGCGTCGTGCAGGCGGCCGGCGATCTCCGCGGCGGTGGAGCGGTGTGGCAGGCCGGGGCACAGGATCGCGAAGACGTCGGCGCCGACGCGCGCGAGCAGGTCGTCCGGGCGCAGCGCGTCGCCGAGGCGCGCGGCGGCGTGGCGCAGCAGGGCGTCGCCCTGGTCGTGGCCGAGCGTGTCGTTGACCTCGCGGAAGCGGTCGAGGTCCACCAGCAGCAGCGCGGTGATCTCGTTCTCGCGCGGGGCGGCCTCCAGCAGCGCGCGCCCGCGCTCCTGCAGCCGGGCCCGGTTGGCCAGGCCGGTGAGGTCGTCGCGCAGGGCCATGTGGCGCAGCCGCCGGGAGGCGCGCTGCACGATCCGGAACAGCGCCGCCCAGAGGATGAGCAGGCCGGCCGCGAGCAGCAGCACGAGCGTGCGGGTGTCGCTGGCGATCGCCGCGCGGACCGGCGCGTAGGGGAGGTAGAGCTCCAGGACGCCGTTGATGCGCGGCGAGCCCGCCAGGCGCAGGGGGACGTAGCTCTCCAGGGCCTCGGCGCCCTTCCCCGTGTCCGCGGTGCCCCGCGTGACGTCGCTGAGGTGCTCGCCGCCCAGGGCCTCGGCGATGTCGTCGTCGTCGGCGTGCTCGCCGAGCGCCGCGTGGTCGTCGGAGTAGACGACGACGCCGCGGTCGTTGTAGAGCTTGACGCGGATCGCGCCGATGGCGTGCAGCGCGGCGCCGAGCGAGTGGTCGAACTCCGGCAGGCGGGCGCCGCCGACCGGTCCGCGCAGGTCCGCTGCGCGGACCGTGCTCAGCGCGGCGACCTGGGCGGAGGCGGTGGCCAGGCGCTTGGCCTCGGCGACCGACCGCCGCTCGACGCGGTGGTGCAGCGCGTCGCCGACCGCGAGGCCGAGCGCGACGATCAGGATCAGGCTGAGGGCGCTGAAGCGGCCGAGCAGGGACAGGCGGGGGATGCGCACAGGTCGCACCTACGGAGTGATCGGCCACGCGCCGCGTGAATGGAGCCGGCGCGGGCGTCGACCGCGCCGCGCATCCGCGTGCGGACGCTCCCGCGTGGGGCGCTCCCGCATGCGGGCGCTCCCGCGTGGGACGCTCCCGCGCCCGGCCGGCCTCAGGGGTCGCGGCGGTGCTGCCGCGCGAAGCGCTTCGCGACGCGACGCGGCCAGCGGGTGGCGCGCTCGGGCCGCGGCGGCCCCAGCGCGTCGTTGAAGAAGTCGCGGATCCCCTGCCCGCGGTCGGACGGCCGCGGCAGCGGGTGGTCGAGCGGCTCGGTCTCGCGGAACGGCTCGCGGGTCTTCCTGGTGCTCACTTCGGTCATCGAATCCATTCGGTTGCCGTGTACTGAAACGTCGCAGATCGGCGCGTTTGCTCACGGCATGTCTGCAGACAGTGCATCACCTCCGCGCCGAGACGCAACCCCGGCGCGCAGGATCGGGCGGGAACGGGAGGTCCGCGACCACCGCCGTCTCGAGGTAGTCGTTCTCCAGCACGTCCCGCGATCCGGGCGCCAGCCGGGCGCTCAGCGCGCGCAGCGCATCGCGCGGGCCGTCCGGCGCGACCCACGGGGCGAGCGCCAGGAACTGGGTCTTCGGGCCCGCCTCGCCGGTGAGGTCGGGCCGGTCCTCGCCGGCGATCCAGCTCGCGTTGCCGACGTAGTGGCAGCCGGCCCCGCCGGTCAGGCCGCGCTGCGTGATCGCGGTCTGGCCGTCGAAGACCAGGTCGCCGAGGTTGCCGACGAGCATCGGCGTCACGTTGTAGTCGAAGCCCACGGTGGGGTCCGCGACCGCCCGCCACGTCGAGGTCATCCAGGACAGCGGCTGCCAGCGCTCGATGCCGTCGCCGTCGGGTCCCGTCCACGCGCCCGGGTTCGCGTCGGCCTGGATCACGAGGTTGGCCCCGAGGCGGTCCAGGCAGCGCATGTAGGTCTGGGCGACGTCCGCGCACGGGTCGCCGCCGGGCGCCGGGTCGCCGTAGACGAAGGCGGGCAGGCTGGTCGCGAAGCCGAGGCGGGCCCGCGTGCCGGGCAGCCGGTAGGGCCGCAGGTTCGCGCGGGCGGCCGCGCCGCGGCTGGGGCCGGGGGTGAGCTGCAGGACCTGCTCGATGGTCGTCAGCGGGACCTTGCGGTTGCGCGCCGCGACGTTGCGCAGCATCGCCGGCCCGCGGTGGCGGACGTCGCGCGGCGCCCACAGGAAGACCTCGTTGTAGACCTCCGGGCGCGTCGCTACGAAGACCGACCGGGGGCGGGGATGGTCCGGGTCGGCCAGCGCGCGGATCGCCGCGGGGTCGCGCGTCTCGCGGAACGGCGCCTGGTCGTTGGCGGCCACCACGTAGATGCCGTAGCGGCGGGCCAGGTCCGAGAACGTGGCCATGAAGCCGCGCGCGTAGGTGTCCGTGGCGGCGACGAACAGCCCGGAGGTCGAGCCGAGATCGGGGAAGCGGGCCTTGTAGTAGGCGACCTGGCGCGCGTAGCCGTCCCCGAGCGAGCCGAGCAGCGCGGTCGTCACGCAGGGGAAGCCCTTGCCGCGGCAGGCGGCGTCGGAGGCCGGGTCCTCCACGAGGGCCCGCGCCCGGCGGCCGCGGGAGCCGATCGCCGTGGTGATCAGCCCGGCGTCCTCGCCGAAGACCACGAGGTTTGGCCGCCCGTGGGCCAGGTGCGGGACGACCTGCGTGCGGATCGCGCACGCGATCTTCCGGCGGAACGCGGCGTAGCTGGTGACGTCGCGCACGTCCTGCTTGAGCTGCATGGCGAAGACGCGCGGGGCGCCGCGCGCGGGGTCGAGCGCGAGGATCGGCGCGTGGCTGCGGTGGGCGCGCACGCCGGCGCAGCCGCGGGCGCTCGGGTGGGC
>JAICJK010000286.1 GCA_025928415.1 Solirubrobacteraceae bacterium
CGCGCGGGCGGCTCAGCCCGAGGGCACGGTCGGCCGCTTCGCCGCCCGCTGGGATCCCTGGGGAAGCTCGATCGGCAGTGCGAGCACGAAGCGCGCGCCGGGCCTGCCGTCGTCGGCGGCGTAGGCGAGCGTCCCGCCCAGGCGCTGGGCGAGCTCGCTGCCGATGGCCAGGCCGAGGCCGAACCCGCCCTCGCCCGCGGTGGTGCTCCCGCGCTGGAAGCGCTCGAAGATCACCTCGCGCTCGCGGGGCGGGACGCCCGGGCCGTCGTCGGCCACCCCGAGCGTCGCCGTCGCGCCGTGATAGGCGGCCTCGATGCGCACCGTGGAGCCCGGCGGCGCATAGCGCAGCGCGTTGTCGATCAGGATGCGCGCCACGCGGGCGACCGCGTCCGGGTCGCCGCGCGCCCAGCACGGCCCGATCGGCGGCACGACCTCGAGCGTCTGCCGGTCGTCGCGGGCCTGCAGCGTGAACTCCGCCGCCACCGCCCGGGCGACCTCGCCGAGCTCGACGGGCTCGCTGCGCAGCTCGACCCCGGCGTCCAGCCGGCTGAGGTCCAGCAGCTCGGTCGCCAGGTTGCGCAGGCGCTGGATCTGGCCTTCGGCGAACACGACCTGCTCGCGGGCGTCCTCGCGGTCGAAGTCCTCCCGCGCGAGGTCCTCGCCGAGCAGCTCGAGCGTGCCGGACAGCGAGGTCAGCGGCGTGCGCAGCTCGTGCGACGCGGTCGCGACGAAGCGCCGCCGGGCCGTCTCCTGGCGCCGCAGCCCGATCTGCATCGCGCCCATCGCCCGCGCCAGGTCGCCGACCTCGTCGCGGGTCTCGTCGCGCGGCGGGGGCGCGTCCATCCCGTCGCGGAGGATCCGCAGGGCGGTCAGGCGCAGGCGCCCGAGCCGGCGCGACAGCGTCGTGGACAGGATCAGGGCGAAGACGAGCGCCACCGCCAGCCCGATCAGCGCCGCCTTCAGGAACGCGTCCCGGACCTGGGCCACCGCCTCCTGCACGTCGGTGTAGGGCTTGCGGGCGGCCAGCACGTAGAACCGCGGCGAGCCCTTGGGGGACAGGGCGACGGCGATCCGCGTCCCGGCGCTCGTCTCCGACTCGACGGTGTGGCCGAAGGTGTAGGCCTCGTAGACGTCGTCGACCTTGTCGGGCAGGCCGTAGAGCGTCTTGAGCTGCGGGTCGAGCACGTAGAGCCCGACGCGCGCGTTGGTGCGCCGCTGCAGGTCGTCGACGACCTCGTAGGCCTTGCCGACGGCCTCCGGGTCGTCGTGCAGCGCCTCCTGGACCTGACCCCGGGCCGACAGCGTCGCGGCCTTCAGGGCGCTCTGGCTCTGGGCGCGCAGCCGGTCCTGCAGCGGGGAGAGCAGCGCCGCGGCCGCGGCCAGCAGCGTCACCGCGCTGGTCACCACGAAGGCGATCAGCAGCCGCCACCGCAGGCCGCCGAACCGGGTCACGGCTCCCGGAAGCGGTAGCCCGCGCCGCGGACGGTGAGGATCAGCGAGGGCTCCTCGGGCTGCGGCTCGAGCTTCTCGCGCAGGTGGCGGATGTGGACGTCGATCGCGCGCGGGTCGCGATAGGCGCTGTCGCCCCAGATCGCGCGCAGCAGCTCCTGCCGGTTGAACAGCCGGCCCGGGCGCTCGAGCAGGCACGACAGCAGCTCGAACTCCGAGAAGGTCAACCGCACCGGCTCGCCGCGCACCTGGACGGTCCGCTCGCGCCGGTCGACCACGATGCCCGCGACCGCCAGCGCGCCGTCCTCGACCACCCGGCCGGTGGTCCGCCGCAGGACGGCGCGGATGCGGCTGCGCAGCTCGGCCAGCCCGAAGGGCTTGGTGACGTAGTCGTCGGCGCCGGACTCCAGGCCCTGGACGGCGTCGGCCTCGCTGTCCAGCGCGGTGAGCATGATGATCGGCGTCACGTCGCGGCGGGAGCGCAGGGTCCGGCAGACGTCGTGGCCCGACGGGCCCGGCCCGAGGGCCACGTCGAGCAGGACCACGTCGAAGCGGCCCTCGCGGGTGGCGCTGAGCGCGCCGTCGCCGTCGGCGACCGCGGTGATCCGGTGGCCCTCGCGGTCGAAGGACCGCGTGAGCATGTCCCGCAGCGGGGCGTCGTCGTCGACGATCAGGATGTCGAGCGCGGAGGCGGCCATCCGGGTGTTGAGGGTAGTGCGGCCGGCGGGCGCGCGGGCCTAGGAGGCCCGGCTGCGCGGCCGCGAGCGCCCGCGGGCCTTGCGGCGGGTGGCCGCGTCGATGCGCAGCTGCTCGTGCTCGACCTCCCGCTTGAGCTGGTGCAGCGAGCGGCGCAGGTGCCCGCGGACCTGCGGCGCGGCGATGCGCTCCGACAGCCAGCCGAAGAAGCCCGCGCCCGCGACCCCGTAGGCCAGCCGGAACTCCACGCGCGTGCGCGGCGAGCGGCCGCGGCCGGAGCCGCGCATCGGCCGCAGCCGCCAGCGCCCGCGCTGGTCGATGCCGGTGATCGACGTCCAGGCCAGGTCGCGCAGCGCGTCGCACTCGACGACCTCCACGAGGCTGCCGATCTCCGCCGAGCCGACCCGCATGAGCATGCGGTAGCGCGCCCCGAGGCCGCGCTCCTTCTCGCCGGCGACCTCCCAGCGCGTCACCCCGGACATGAAGTCGAGCATCCGCGACGGGTCGGTGATCGCCTCCCAGATCAGCTCGGGCGGCGCGCTGACCTCGATCTGCGCCTCGACGCGCATCAGCCGATGATGGGCAGCCGGCGCTCGGCCACCAGCGCGTCGAGGGTGTCCTGCATGACCTGGACGATGTGGTCGTAGACCTCGCCGACGTCGGGCTCGTCGCCGAACTCCTCGCGCAGGTGGATGGCCGGCAGCACCTCGGTCGTGATCTTGGCCGGCAGCGGGATGTGCCCCAGGAAGTCGCCGACGTTCAGCCCCCAGGGGGCGGCGATCGAGATCGGCAGGACCTTCAGGCGGAACAGGCGGTCGAGCATCAGCGCCTTGGCCAGGCGCTCCCCGCGCGAGACGAACAGCGCCGTCTCCTGGCCGCCGATCGACACGACCGGCACGATCGGGACGTCATGGGCCAGCGCCAGGCGGACGAAGCCCTTGCGGCCCGCGAAGTCGACCCGGCCGCTCTGCCAGCTCGGGCGGTGGACCTCCCAGTCGCCGCCGGGGTAGACGAGCACGACCGCGCCGCTGCGCAGCGCCTGCTCGGCGTTCTCGGGGGATGCGGCCACCGTGCCGAAGCGCCGCAGGAAGCCGAGCCCCGGCATCGACAGCACGAGGTTGTGCGCGAGCTGGTAGAACGGCCGCTCGACGCCGAAGAACCCGCTGAAGGCGAGCGTCAGCAGCGCCGTGTCCGGCGTCAGGTTGCCGCCGGAGTGGTTGCCGACGAGCAGCACGGGGCCGTCCTCGGGCACGTTGCCCATGCCGCGGATCTCCCCGCGGAACCACAGGCTCGTCAGCAGCCAGAGGCGCGGCAGGTTCTCGCGGATGAAGTCCGGGTCGCGCTCGTCGAGGTCCGCGCGCGGGATCCGGCTCGTGATCGGCGCCGCGAGCGCGCGGGCGAAGCGCCCGGGCATGCCGCTGGGGTCGTCCGCCGCGGCCGGGGCCGGCCGGGCGGTGCTCGTGCGCTGGGCCATCGGCCCCGCCGATGCTAGTACACGGCCCCGCGCGGCCCCGGGGTCCGGCGTGCGGCGCCGGTCGCCTGCCGCGGGGGGAGGGGGGCGTGGTCAGCGGCTAGGAGCCCGCTGCCGGATCGACGAGGCGCAGGGCGCCGCCGCGGCCGGGGGGCACGCCCCCGCCGCCGCTCGCGTAGGCGATCCGCGTGACCTCGGTGCGCGCGAAGCAGCGCTCGTGGTGCCAGGCCTCCACGCGCAGCAGCATGCCGTGCTCGGCGTCGAGGCCCAGGACGTAGCGGTCGGCGCCGAAGCCCAGCGCGTCGAGCGAGGGCGCGGGCTGCGCACGGTCCGCCTCCCGGTCGCCCGCCCGCGCCGGGTGCGGGGTGGCGACGGCCACCCGCGCGGGGCGGCCCGCGATCCGCGCCGCGTCGGCGGGGCCGACCCGCAGATCGGTCAGCGCCCGCAGCGGGCGCAGCAGGTGGGCGAAGAGCACCACGCCGGCGTGCGCCGGCCCGCCCTCGACCTCCTCGCCGCCGCGCCCCGTCGCCGCCTCCTGCCACAGGTGGACCACGGTGGTGCCCGGCCTGGCCTCGGGCGCCCGCGCGGGCAGGGCGGGCGTCGCCGTCGCGAGCGCGGCCAGCGGC
>JAICJK010000051.1 GCA_025928415.1 Solirubrobacteraceae bacterium
GACGGCGCCGCCCCGGCGGGCGCGCCGCCCGAGCTCGACGCGCTGGTCGCCCCGCTGCGCGAGCCGCCGGCCTGGCTGGACCCCGGGCTCCTCGACGCCGGCGCCGTGGCCACCTGGCGGGCGGGCGGGCTGCCGCTGTTCCTCGCGCTGACCTACGGCTCGCTGGCCTTCGGCTACCAGTCCGCGCGCCTGGCCCGCCCGCTGGCGCGCACCGGGCGCCTGGAGCGGATGGCAGGCCGGCGGCTGGGGGAGACGTCGCGCTGGTACGTGGCGGCCACGGCGCCCGGCGGCATGCACGTCGGCGCCGGCGGCTGGCGCGCGACCGTCCGCACACGGGTCGTGCACGCCCACGTCCGCGACCACCTGCGGCGCTCGGGGGCCTGGGACGACGCGCGCGACGGCGTCCCGATCAGCCAGGCCGATGCCTTCGCGACCGCGATCGGCGGGTTCTTCGTCATCCCGATGCGCGCCCTGCGCGACCTCGGCGTGCGGCACTCGCCGGCCGAGCAGGAGGCGATCGCGCACCTGTGGCGCTGGATCGGCTGGGTGATGGGGGTCCCCGACGCGCTGCTCCCGGACGGGGCGGCGCAGGCCGCCGAGCGCGTCGCCCTCGCGCTGGACCTCGACGACGGCCCGAGCGAGGACGGCGCCCGGCTCATGCGCGCGCTGCTGGAGCACGGGCTGCCCATCACCCGCCTGGTGCCGGGCCCGGCCGGCGCGCCGGCCCGCGCGCTCGGCGCCCAGCTCGCCGGCGGCCTGGCCCGCCGCTGGCTGGGGCCCGAGATGGCCGACCGGCTGGACGTGCCGGGGCGGGCCCTGGCCCCGCTCCGCCCGCGGCGGCGCCCCGCCGCCCAGGCGCGCGCCGCCCTCTACGCGACCGGACTGCTCGGCTCCGACGACGCCGTGGCGCGCCGCGAGCTCGCCTTCGTGCGCCGCCTGCTGGCCGCCGGGGCGCGCGCCGCCTGACGGACCCCCGCACCGGGGAGCCCTGGGCGGCGGCTGCCGGCAGGCGCGTCCCCGCGGGCCCTACCATGCACCCCGCACGCCGCCCGTCGCGCACCCGCGCCCGGGCCCGAGCCGGCAACCACCGTGATCTCCACCAACCAGCTCAAGAACGGCAACCACATCGAGGTCGACGGCACCGTCTTCAAGGTCCTCGACTTCCAGCACGTCAAGCCCGGCAAGGGCGGGGCGTTCGTCCGCACGCGGCTGCGGCGGGCCAGCGACGGCAACGTCATCGACCGCACGTTCCGCGCCGGCGAGAAGTTCCGCGCCGTCCGGACGGAGGCGCGGCGCATGCAGTTCCTCTACGCCGACGGCACCGACGCCCACTTCATGGACGCCGAGTCCTACGAGCAGCTCGCGATCCCGCAGGCCAGCGTGGAGCAGGCGCTGAAGTGGACGCGGCCCAACGACGAGGTCGACCTGCTGTTCATCGACGAGCGGCCCTCGGACGTCCAGCTCCCGGCCTCGGTCGAGCTCGAGGTCACCGAGACCGAGCCCGGCCTGCGCGGCGACACCGCCTCCGGCGGCGGCAGCAAGCCCGCCACGCTGGAGACCGGCGCGACGATCCAGGTCCCGCTGTTCGTGGACGTGGGCGACCGGGTGAAGGTGCAGACCGACTCGGGCGACTACATGTCCCGGGCCTAGCGAGGCGGCGATCTCCCGACGCACCGATCAGCGCCGCGACGCCGTGTTCGCCCTCTATCAGGCGGAGGTCACCCACCGCGAGCTCGACGCGCTCCTGCGGCCCGGCGCCTCGACGTTCACCCGGGCCCTGGCCTACGCGGCCCAGGACTACGAGGAGGACCTCGACGGGCTCATCGAGCGCCACGCCAAGGGCTGGTCGGTCGACCGCATCTCGCCGCTGGAGAAGGCGATCATGCGCGTCGCGCTGCTGGAGATCCTGCATCCCGACGCCGCGCCGTCCGACACGCCGATCCCGCCCGAGGGCGCGATCTCCGAGGCGGTGGAGACGGCCAAGACCTTCTGCGGCGCCGAGGCGCCCGGGTTCGTCAACGGCATCCTGGCCGCGGCCCTGCGCGAGCGCGTGGCGTCCTCGTGAGCGACGGCCCGGCATCGCCCGACGCGCTCGCGGGGCTGGTCGGCCGCCTCGAGCAGGCGGCGGCCCGCCTGCGCGAGGACGACCTGCCGCCCGACGAGGCGGCAAGCCTCGTGGAGCGCTGCGCGGCGCTGGCCGCCGAGGCCTCCGCGGAACTCGAGCGGCGCGCCCGCGACGCCGGCGCCGAGCGCCCGGCCGGCGGGGGCTCCCACGGCGGGAGCTGAGATGGCGGGCTACCCGGAGGACCTGCGCCGGCGCGTCGACGCCTACCTGGCCGCCCTGCGCTTCTCCGACGGAGCGCCGACCTCCGGCCTGGAGGAGGCCATGCGCTACAGCCTGCTGGCCGGCGGCAAGCGCATCCGCCCCGTGCTCGCCCTCGCGACGGCGCGCGCCGTGGAGCGGGCCGGGCACCCGGACCCCCAGGTCCTGCCCTTCGCCGCCGCGCTGGAGCTGATCCACACCTACTCCTTGATCCACGACGACCTGCCCGCGATGGACGACGACGAGCTGCGCCGCGGGCGGCCCACCTGCCACGTCGCCTACGGCGAGGACGTCGCGATCCTGGCCGGCGACGGCCTCTACGCCGAGGCCTTCCGCCACGTGCTGGCCCACCAGGCCGGCGAGCCCGCCCACGTGCTGGCCGCGGTCTGCGAGCTGGCCGGCGCGACCGGGGTCAACGGCATGGTCGGCGGGCAGTACCTCGACGTCCACGAGGCCGCCGAGGCGGGCCCCGCGGGCCTCCGCGCGCTGCACGCGCTGAAGACCGGCCGGCTGATCGGCGCGTCGGTGGAGTGCGTACTGCTCCTCGCGGGCATCACCGCACCTGCCACAATCCCCTACCGCACCTTCGCCAGCGAGCTCGGGGTCCTGTTCCAGATCGTCGACGACATCCTGGACGTGACCGGAACGGCTGACGCGCTGGGCAAGCCGCAGGGCAGCGACGAGCGCCTCGGCAAGCGCACGTACGTCAGCGAGTTCGGCCTTGACGGTGCGCGCGAGCTGGCGGCAGAGTCCCTCGCCAAGGCGCGGGGGGCTTTGGCGGACGCCGCCCCGGACGGGGCCGCCGAGCTCGAGCAGATCACGGACTTCATCTACACGCGGACCTCATGAGCCCAAGCACCCCCCACCTCCACCGCATCGACCGCCCGCAGGACCTCCACGGCCTCTCCGACGAGGAGCTGCAGGCCCTGGCCCAGGAGGTACGCGAGCACATCATCGACACGGTCGGGGAGATCGGCGGGCACTTCGGCGCGAACCTCGGCACCTGCGAGCTCGCGGTGGCCCTGCACTCGCTGCTGGACTCCCCGCGCGACAAGGTCGTGTGGGACGTCGGCCACCAGGCCTACCCGCACAAGGTCCTCACCGGGCGCCGCGACCAGCTCCCGACGATCCGCCAGTACGAGGGCCTCGCGCCGTTCTGCTCGATCGCCGAGTCCGAGCACGACGTCATGGGCGCCGGGCACGCCTCGACCTCGATCGGCTACGCCGTCGGCCTGCGGGAGGCGATGCGCCTGCAGGGCACGCCGGACCCGGGGCGCGTCGTGGCCGTCATCGGGGACGGGGCGATGACCGGCGGGGTGGCGTACGAGGCGATCCACCAGGCCGGCGGGCTGCAGACCCCGATCGTCGTCGTGCTCAACGACAACGGCATGTCGATCGCGCCCAACGTGGGCGCGCTCAACCGCTCCTTCCAGCGCGCGCGGCTGCACCCGCGCCTGTGGCATGCCCGCGAGGGCGTCGAGCACCGCCTGACCGAGCTGCCGGGCGGCCTCGGCGCCGCCTTCGAGCGCCTGGGCCCGCAGCTCAAGGAGTCGATCAAGTCCTTCTGGGCGCCGGGGCTGTGGTGGGAGGAGCTCGACTGGGCCTACATGGGCGTCGTCGACGGCCACGACGTGCACGACCTGCGCGCCGCGCTGCGCCAGGCCTTCCGCGCCGGCCGTCCCGTCGTCGTGCACATCGCGACGGTCAAGGGCAAGGGCTTCGCGCCGGCCGAGGAGGGCGGCCTGGAGGGCATGGAGAAGTGGCATGCCGCCAAGCCGAAGTCGATCGCCAACGGCGCGCCCGTCCCGGCGAAGCCGTCGGTGCCGGGCGCCGAGCCGACCCCGCCGCAGTACACGCAGGTCTTCGGGGACGCGATGGTCGCCGAGGTGCGCCGCGACCGCCGCGTCGTCGGCATCACCGCGGCGATGAACTCGGGCACCGGGCTGAACATCCTGCAGGGCGCCGAGCCCGATCACTACTTCGACGTGGCGATCGCCGAGCAGCAGGCGATCCTGTTCGCCGCCGGCCTGGCGCTGCAGGGCATGAAGCCGGTCGCCGCGATCTACTCGACCTTCCTGCAGCGCGCGTACGACCAGATCGTCCACGACGTCTGCCTGCAGAAGCTCGACGTGGTGTTCGCGATGGACCGCGCCGGGCTGGTCGGCGACGACGGGCCCACCCACCACGGCGCCTTCGACATCGCCTACCTGCGCTGCCTGCCGAACATCGTCCTGGCGGCGCCGCGCGACGAGCCCGAGCTCCAGCGCCTGCTGCGCACCGCGCTCGTGCAGGGCGGGCCGTTCGCCCTGCGCTACCCGCGCGGCGAGGGCCCGGGCAGCCCGCTGCTGGACCCGTCCCGCGTCAGCCCGGTCGAGGTCGGCCGGGGCGAGCTGCTGCGTGAGGGCGACGGCCAGGTCGCGCTGCTGGGCTACGGCAGCGGCGTCGCCAAGGCGCTGGACGCGGCGGACCTCCTCGCGGAGTCGGGCCTGCACGCCACCGTCGCCGACGCCCGCTTCGCCAAGCCGCTGGACCTCGAGCTCATCGGCCGCCTGGCGGCCGACCACGAGCTGCTGGTCACCGTCGAGGAGGGCGTGCTCTCCGGCGGCTTCGGCTCGGCGGTGTGGGAGGCCCTCAACGACGCCGGCCTGGAGGCCCCGCGGATCATGCGCGTCGGCCTGCCCGACCGCTACGTGACCCATGGCAAGCCCGCCCTGCTGCACGCCGAGGTCGGCTTCACCGGCAAGGCGATCGCCCAGCGCATCGAGGCCGCCGTCGGGCAGGGCCACGGGTCCGCGCTGGCCGGCGCCTAGGGTGGCCGCGGTCGGCCGGACCCCCGTGCCGGAGCTGCACCCGCAGGTCAAGGCGCTGCTCGACGAGGCCGCGCGGGACGGCGGCGAGCCGGCGCCCGCGGACCTCGAGGCGCAGCGGGCGGGCTACCTGGACACGGCGCGGCGGCTGGGCGGCGCCCGCGAGCCGGTCGACGAGGCACGGGACGTGGTGATCGGCGGCCGCCTGCAGGCGCGCGCCTACCGCCCGAAGGTCACGGCGGTCCCGCTCGGCGCGCTCGTCTGGCTGCACGGCGGCGGCTGGCTGATGGGCGACCTGGAGGGCTTCGACCACGTCTGCCGCGCCCTCGCGGTCGCCTCGGGGCATGTGGTGGTCAGCGTGCAGTACCGCCTGGCGCCCGAGCACCCGTTCCCGGCCGCGGTGCAGGACGCCCGGACCGCCGTGGCCTGGGCGCTCGGCCACGGCGCCGGGCAGCTCGGCTACGACCCGGCGCGCGTGGCGGTCGGCGGCGACAGCGCGGGGGGCAACCTCGCCGCGAGCGCCGCCCTGGGCGCCGGCTCCTCGGTGCGCGGCCAGCTGCTGGTCTACCCGGCGCTCGACGCCGCGATGGACTCGGCCTCCTACGCGGAGTTCGCCGACGGGCCGATGCTGACCGCGGAGGAGATGGCGCGCTGTTACGACGCCTACCTGGGGGCCGCCGACCGCGCGGACCCCGATGCCTCGCCGCTGCGCCGCAGCGACCTCGCCGGGGCCCCGCCGGCCTTCGTCGCCGTCGCCGGGCACGACCCGCTGCGCGACGACGGCATGCGCTACGCCGAGGCGCTGCGCGCCGCGGGGGTCGCCGTGCAGCTGCGCGTCTACGACGACATGGTCCACGGCTTCCTGCGCTGGGGCGGCGTGGTCGACCGCACGGGCGAGCTGATCGGCGAGCTCGGCGCCGCCGCGCGGGCGATGCTCGCCTGAGTTCGAGCCTGGGCCCCGGGTCCTAGACGAACGCCGGCGGGCCCGCGGCCGGGTGGGCGCCGGCCGCGACCGCGGCGTCGCCCTCGCCCGCACCGTCGCCGGCGGGCTCGGCAAACGACGCGCCGAGGGTGCGGTCGGCCCACAGCAGCGCCTCGGCGCTGAGCGCGGCGAGCTGCTCGGCCGGCAGGGTCGGCAGCGCCGCGGCCTCCCAGTCGGCGGCCTCGCAGGCCTCGGCCATCCGCAGCGCGCGGCCCTTCCCGCCGGCGCGCTGCAGCAGCGCGGCCACGACGTCGTCGGCGACGGGCACGTCGGTGAGCACGTCGTGCATCGGGCGGCCCACGAGCGCGTCCAGGACGCTGAACATGCCGGTGAGGAAGTAGGCGTCCGGGTCCGGCGCCCCGAGCGTGGCGGCGATGCGCTCGCACGTCCGGGCCCGGGCCAGCGCGGTGGTCAGCAGCGGCACGCGGCGGCCCGCGACCTCCGAGAGCACGAGCAGCATGCCCCACTGGCGCACGGTGCGCATGCCCAGCAGGACGATCGCCTGACGGACGCTGGAGATCTGCTGGCGGCGGGCGAAGGCGGCCGAGTTGACCAGGCGCAGCAGGCGGAAGGACAGCCCGACGTCGGCGACGATCGCCCGCTCGAGCTCGTCGACGTCGAGCTCCCGCGCGTTGAGCGCCGCGGAGAGCTGCAGGTGGCCGGTCGCGGCCTCCGGGAGCGCCTGGGCGTCCACCGGCCGCGGGCGGCAGTAGAAGGCGCCTTGGAAGAGGTCGAAGCCGGCGGCGAGGCAGGCGGCGTGGGCCTCCTCGGTGTCGACGCCGACGGCCAGGCGCTTGCCCTCGAAGGCGGTCAGCCCGGCGGTGACGGAGCCCGCTCCGCCGGGCAGCAGCGCCGCGGCGTGGACGCGGGCCACCCGCGCCAGCGCGAGCACCTCGCCGGCCTCGACGCCGCCGGCCAGGCCGGGGCGGACGTCCCCGACCGCGATGCGGTAGCCGGCGCGGCGCAGCCGCCGCAGGCGCTCGAGCAGCGCGGCGTCGATCGTCTCCCCGTCGGCGAGGTCGAGCACGACGCCCTCGGGGCCGAAGGGCAGCGGGTCCAGGTCGAGCAGGAAGCGCGCGGTGACGGGCAGGAAGGCGGGCGCCCCGCCGGTCGCCTCGCTGAGCCCGATCTCGGTCATCGCGCCAAGGGCGATGCGCGCGGTGGCGGCGTCGGCGCCGGCGCGAGGGCCCCGGTAGAGCAGCGCGTAGCCCGCCAGGGCGTCGCCCGCGTCGAGGATGGGCTGGCGCGCGAAGGCGACCGCCAGCGGCTGCTCGCTGAGGGCGCTCTGGCTCACTCTCCGGTGGTCGGTGGGCGGCGTCTCCGGCCGCAGCCGCGGTTGCGCGCATTGGACGGATGTCCCCGCGCCGCCCGTTCCCGGGAAGCGGAACGGCCCGCACGAGGCGGGCCGTTCCGGGGAGGAGAGATACTGCTATGTGGGTCCAGCTCTATGTGATCGGTGTGGGAAGTGGGGTCAGGCGGGCGCGCTGTAGCGCGTGGCGAGGTTGCCCGCCAGGCCGGCGACGGCGATCGCGGCGAAGGTCAGCGCCGCGGCCGGGTCGCGGGCGAGCGCCAGCACGAGGGCGGCTCCGGCCACGCCGACGACCATGGCCCAGTCCGTGGCGTGCAGGGCGCCGATGGGCAGCGCGGGGCGGCCCCGCTCGTCGGCCACCGCGTGCAGCGCGAGGCCGACCATCGCCGCGCCGAGCAGGAGGCCGAGGACCACGGCGGCAGCGCTCAGGCCGAGCAACAGCGGGAGGGCCATCGTGGCCATGCCGGTCGCCATCCGGAGGGCGGCGTGGGTGGAGAGGGAGATGCGTCGCGGAGCGGTCATTGCCTGCTCAACATCTTGCGCCCCGACGGCCTCGCTGCCTGTGAGCGTCATCACAGACCCCTCGGGCGGGCCGCTACCGTTGCCGCCCATGGCGAAGGTCCGGCTGGACACGCTGCTGGCCGATCGGGGCCTGTTCGCGTCGCGCTCGCGCGCCGCGGCCTCCGTCATGGCCGGGGAGGTCCGCCTGGGCTCCGACGGCCGCCGCGCCGAGAAGCCGGGCCAGCTCGTGGCGCCCGACGTGCAGCTGGCCGTCGACGCGGCGCCGCGCTTCGTGTCCCGCGGCGGGACGAAGCTCGCCAACGCGCTCGACGCGCTGGGCGTGCCGGTCGCGGGCCGGCGGGCGCTCGACGTCGGGGCCTCGACCGGCGGCTTCACCGACTGCCTGCTCCAGCGCGGCGCGGCCCACGTCGTCGCGCTGGACGTCGCCTACGGCGAGCTCGACTGGCGCCTGCGCACCGACCACCGGGTCACCGTCCTGGAGCGGGCCAACGCGCGGGCGGTGGACGTCGCGGCGCTGCCGTACCGTCCCGACCTCATCGTGGCCGACGTGTCGTTCATCTCGCTGACCAAGCTGCTGGGAGCGGTGCTGGCCACCACCGCCGAGCCCTTCGACGCGCTCGTCATGGTCAAGCCGCAGTTCGAGGTGGGCCGCGGCCGCGTGGGCAAGGGCGGCGTGGTGCGCGAGCCCGCCGACCGCCGCGACGCGCTGGCCTCCGTGGCCCGCGCCGGCCGGGCCGCCGGGGCCCAGGTCGCCGGGTTCGCCCCATCGGGGCTGGCCGGCCCGAAGGGCAACCGGGAGACCTTCCTGTGGCTGACCGAGCCCGGGCGGCCGGAGGCCGTCGCCGACCTCGACGCGGCGGTGGCCGCCGCCGAGGAGGCCTGGGCGTGACCGTCACGCGGGCGCGGACGGTGACCGTCCTGACCCATCAGCGCCCGAGCCAGACCGCCGCCGCGCTCGAGCGCCTGCGCGAGGCGGCCGCTCGTGCGGGCGTAGAGCTGCGCTTCGACCCGGAGGAGACGCGCAAGCACGACCTCCACGTGGGCGAGGACGCCGTGCGCTGCGATGCGCCGCTCAGCGACGACGTCGAGCTGTGCATCGTGCTCGGGGGCGACGGGACGATCCTGCGGGCGCTGCGCCGCTACGCGGGCACGAGCGTCCCGGTGTTCGCCGTGAACTTCGGGGAGGTCGGGTTCCTGGCGACGATCGACCCCGACGAGGTCACCGACGGCTTCGACCGCGCGCTGTCCGGCGACTTCGAGGTCCTGACGCTGCCCGCGATCGCGCTCGACCTGCCCCAGGGGCCCTCCGCCGCGATCAACGACCTGTCGATCAACCGCAAGATCGGGCACCGGGTGGCCCAGCTCTCCTACGGGGTCGCGGGCGAGGAGGTCGGCCGCGTCCGCTGCGACGGGCTGGTGATCGCCACCCCCGCCGGGTCGACGGGCTACAACCTGGCCAACGGCGGGCCGGTGCTGGCCTGGGGCGTGGAGGGCTACGTCGTGTCGTTCATCGCGCCGCACTCCCTGACCGCGCGCGCGCTCGTGGTCGCCCCGGACGACGAGCTCGCGGTGCACAACCGCGGGCGCGACGCCGTCGACGTCACCGTCGACGGGCGCCCCGTGGGCGAGCTCGCTCCCGGCGGCGTGATCACCACGCGGTTCCTGCGCGCCGCGGCCGACCTGGCGCAGGTCCCGGGGTCGTCGTTCTACCGGCGCCTGCGCGAGAAGTTCGGGCGGCTGGCCTCATGACTCGCGGGGAGGTCGTCGGGCTGGACCACGTGCAGGTCGCGGCGCCCCGCGACCCCGAGGTCGAGGCGGAGGCCCGCGGCTTCTACGGCGGCCTGCTGGGGCTGGCGGAGCTCGAGAAGCCACCCGCGCTGGCCGCGCGCGGCGGCGTCTGGTTCGCCTGCGGCGCCCAGGAGCTGCACGTGGGCATCGAGGAGCCGTTCGCGGCGGCGTGCAAGGCGCATCCGGCGCTGCGGGTCGCGGGGCTCGAGGCCCTGGCCGAGCGCCTCGCCGGCGCGGGCGTCGAGGTGCGCTGGGACGCGGCGCTCGCCGACGTCGCGCGCTGCTACGTCGACGATCCGTGGGGCAAC
>JAICJK010000195.1 GCA_025928415.1 Solirubrobacteraceae bacterium
ACCGGCGCGACGCTCGACGCCTGCGCCCGGGCGCTGCGGGCCGCGGGCAGCACGCAGGTCGCCGCTGTGGCCTGGGCGCGCGCGGTCTGACCGTGCCCCGGCGGTCTGTTGAGGGACGTCCGCGCCCGGCGTAGCATCAGTCGTTCCGCACCCGACAGGACAGGAGTCTGGCCTGATGCAGATCGAGCTCAAGGGTCGCAACGTCGTCATCAGCGAGGAGTTGCGGGAGCACGTCGCCAAGCGGTTCGAGAAGGTGGGGCGGCAGGTGTCGGAGCTGGCGCGGCTGGAGGTGGAGCTCTCGGAGGAGCGCAACCCGGCCATCGCCGACTGCCACGTGGCCGAGGCCACGCTCTACCTCAAGGGCGTCAAGCTCCGCGCGCGGGACGCCTCCCGCGACCAGCGCCACGCGATCCACCTCTGCGAGCAGGAGCTCAGCCGCCAGGTCAAGCGCCACCGGGACAAGCGGCGCAAGCGCCGGGAGGCCCGCGCCGCGGCCGCGGGCGAGGGCGTCTCCGCGGGCCTCTAAGCGGTCCCGCGGCCGGCCGCCCTGCGCGCCGTCGCTCGGCGGCGCAGGGCGGTTGGTCGTTCTACACTCAGGCCCATGGGCATTCTCGACCGCGCGCTGAACATCGGCGAGGCGAAGCAGTTCCGGATCTACGAGAAGCGCGTCTCCGCCATCGGGGCCTACGAGGCCGAGCTCGAGCTCGAATCCGACGAGGAGCTGCGCGAGCGCTTCGACGTGCTGAAGGCGCGCGTGCGCGAGGAGGGCGAGTCGCTGGACGACGTGCTGCCCGAGAGCTTCGCGATCACCCGCGAGGCCGGCCGGCGCACGATGGGCATGCGGCACTTCGACGTCCAGCTCATCGGCGGCATGGTGCTCCACGGCGGCAACATCGCCGAGATGAAGACCGGCGAGGGCAAGACCCTCACGGCGACGCTCGCGGTGGTGCTCAACGCGCTGGCGGGCAAGGGCGTCCACCTGGTCACCGTCAACGACTACCTCGCCCGCCGCGACGCCGAGTGGATGAGCCCGATCTACACCTTCCTCGGGCTCCAGGTCGGCGTCCTGCAGAACATGCAGTCCTACGAGGACAAGCAGCTCGCCTACGCCTGCGACATCACCTACGGCACGAACTCGGAGTTCGGCTTCGACTACCTGCGCGACAACATGGCCACGTCGCTGGAGGAGAAGGTCCAGCACGGCGGGCGCTTCACCGAGGACGGCAAGCCGCTGGCCAGCCACGCCTTCGCGATCGTCGACGAGGTCGACAACATCCTCATCGACGAGGCCCGCACGCCGCTGATCATCTCCGGCGCGCCCGAGGCCGCCGCCGAGCACTACGTCCGCTTCGCGAAGCTGGCGCCGCAGCTGGTGCCGGGCAAGAAGCCGGACGGCCTGGACCCGAAGGCCAAGAAGGACTTCGTCGCCGACTACGACTACGAGTTCGACGAGAAGCACAAGACGATCGCGATCACCGAGCAGGGCGTCGCCAAGGCCGAGCGCTTCATGGGCATCGACCACCTCTACCGCGCCGAGCACGGGCCGCTGGTCAACCACCTCATCCAGTCGCTGAAGGCCGAGTCGCTCTACAAGCGCGACGTCGACTACGCGGTCGTCGACGGCGAGGTCAAGATCATCGACGAGTTCACCGGCCGCATCCTGGACGGCCGGCGCTGGTCGGAGGGGCTGCACCAGGCCGTCGAGGCCAAGGAGGGCGTGCGGGTCCAGGAGGAGAACCAGACCCTCGCGACGATCACGCTGCAGAACTACTTCCGGATGTACGACAAGCTCGCCGGGATGACGGGCACCGCCCTCACCGAGGCGACCGAGTTCATGAAGATCTACAAGCTCGGCGTCGTGCAGGTCCCGACGAACATGCCGATGGTGCGGGCCGACAAGAACGATCAGGTCTACAAGACCAAGGACGGCAAGTGGCACGCGGTCGTCGAGGAGATCGTCGCCCGCCACGCCAACGAGCAGCCGGTCCTCGTCGGCACGATCTCCGTCGAGGTCTCCGAGCTGCTCTCCGAGCAGCTCAAGCGCCGCGGCATCGCCCACAGCGTGCTCAACGCCAAGCCCGAGTACGCCGAGCGCGAGGGCCAGGTCGTCGCGGGCGCCGGCCGCCCGGGCGCGGTGACGATCGCCACCAACATGGCGGGCCGCGGCGTCGACATCAAGCTCGGCGGCAACCCGGACCAGCTCGTCGAGGACGAGCTCGCCAAGCTCGGCCTGCGGCCCGGCGACCCGGACTACGCCGAGCGGGCGGCGGACATCCTGCCGACCATCGAGGAGCGCGTCGAGGCCGACCGCGAGCGCGTGCTCGAGGCGGGCGGCCTGTTCATCGTCGGCACCGAGCGCCACGAGTCGCGGCGGATCGACAACCAGCTGCGCGGCCGCTCCGGCCGCCAGGGCGACCCGGGCGAGTCGCGCTTCTTCCTGTCCGCCGAGGACGAGCTCGTGCGCCTGTTCGCCGGCGACCGGATCTACAAGATCCTCGACCGGCTCGGCACCGTCGACGAGGAGGGCCACGAGGAGCCGATCGAGGCCGGCATGCTCTCCAAGCAGATCGAGAAGGCCCAGAAGAAGGTCGAGGAGCAGAACTTCCTCATCCGCAAGCGCGTCCTCGAGTACGACGACGTCATGAACGAGCAGCGGCGGATCGTCTACCAGTACCGCGACGAGGTCCTCGAGGGCCGCGACATGGGCGAGTCGGCGCGCGAGCAGATCGGCGACTCGATCGCCCGCCTGGTCGAGCAGTACACGCCCGGCGACTACCTCGAGGACTGGGACCTCGACGGGCTGTGGACCGCGATGCTCGACATCTGGCCGGTCTCCTTCACGCCGGACGACCTCGACCTCAACGCGCTGGACCGCGACGGCCTCGCCGACCAGCTCGCCGAGGACGCCCGGCGGCTCTACGACGAGCGCGAGTCCCAGCTCGGCGACGAGCTGATGCGCGCGCTGGAGCGCTACCTGCTCCTGCAGATCATCGACCAGCGCTGGCGCGAGCACCTCTACGACATGGACTACCTGCGCGAGGGCATCCACCTGCGCGGGTTCGCCCAGATCGACCCGCTCGTGGCCTACAAGAACGAGGCCTACGAGCTGTTCGGCGACCTGATGAACACGATTTGGGCGGACTTCGCCCGGATGATCTTCCACGTCGAGGTGGAGATCGAGGGCGACGGCGGCGTGCCGGACGTCCCCGTGCCGTCCTACTCGCCGGGCGGCAGCACGACGGCCGGCGGCCGCGTGTCCTACTCCGGCGGCGTGGGGACCACGCAGCCGAGCGCGCTGAGCGCCGCGGCGGCGGGCGGGATGGCCGGGGGCGCGGTCGCCGAGGCCGAGCCCGAGGAGGGCCTGCTTCCGCCGGTCGTCCAGCAGCGCCAGCTCGACGAGCACGAGCAGATCGGGCGCAACGACCCGTGCTGGTGCGGCTCGGGGCGCAAGTTCAAGAAGTGCCACGGCGCGGCCTGAGGTCGCGCCGGGCCGCGGGTTGAGGTCGCGCCGCGCCGCGGGTTGAGGTCGCGCCGCGCCGCGGGTTGAGTTCGCACCGGGCCGCGGGTTGAGTTCGCGCCGGGCCGCGGCTGAGCCCCGGGGTCGGGCGATCCCGGCCGGGCGGCGTGGCAGGATCGGCGCCTCATGGCGTCGCCGGCCTCCGCCCTCGTCCCCTTCGGCTCCGGTGCCGGCGAGCGGGCCACGCGCGCCCGCGCGCTCGCCTTCCTGTTCGCCGCGGGCGGGGTGCTCGTGCTCGTCTCGCTGGCGATCGGCGTCCACGGGCGCGCGGCCGCCGGCGTCGCGGTGCCCGGCGTCGTCGCCCTGGTCGTCGCCACTGCGCTCGCGCGGGCGGGCGAGGCCGCCGGGCTGCGGGTGCTGCAGGCCGCGGTCGTCGGCGGCTCGGTCCTCATCACCTCGTGCGTGCTGACCGGGGGCCAGGCGGCCGGGGCCTACGCCGCGCTGTACGTCTGGGTGTCGCTCTACGCGTGGTTCTACTTCGAGCCCTGGGCGGCCGCGGGGCAGATCGCCCTGGCCGGCGCGGGCTACGCGGGGGCGCTGGCGATCGGCGGCGACGCGCCGGCCCCGGGCGTCCACTGGCTGCTGGAGGCGGGGACGATCGCGGTCGGCGGCGTCCTGCTCGGGCGCCTGACCCACGCGATCCGGGCCGAGGCCGCGGACCTGGCCGCCGTGGGGCGCCTGGTGGCGGGCCAGTCCGACCTCGACGCGCTCGCGCAGGAGACGTGCGACGAGCTCCTGCGCTCGGTGGGCGCCGACGTCACGCTGATGCTCGAGCCGCTGCCCGGCGGCACCGACGAGCTGCGCATCACCGCGCTGGGCGGCTCTGCCGCCGCGGGCCGGGTCTTCAACGCGGAGGGCGTGCGCCGCGGCCTCGAGCGGGCCTTCCGCACCGCCGCCCCCGTGTGGCTGCGCACCCGGCCGGGCCGGGCGCGCCTCGGGCGGCTGCGGGGCGACGTGCACGGGCTCGCGCAGCCCGTCGTCCGTGACGGCGTCGCCGCCGGCGTGCTCGCGCTCGCGTGGACGGCGCCGCGGCGCCGGCTCCGCGAGGGCGTGGAGAGCGCGGCGACCCTGTTCGCCGCCGAGGCCTCGCTGGCCCTGGAGCGCGTGGAGCGCCAGGCGCGCGAGCGCGAGCGCAGCGCCGGGGAGCTCGACGAGGTGATCGTCCGTGGCCTCGTCCTGGCCAAGCAGGCCCTCCAGCGGGCCGACGAGGCGCAGGCCCTCGAGGCCGTCGACGACACGCTCGGCCGGGCGCGCGGGCTGGTGCGCGACCAGCTGCGCGTGGTCTCCGCGGCGCGCGGGGGCGCGGACGCCGGCGAGCCGCGGGTGGCCGCCCCGCCGCCCGCGGCCCGCTGAGGGGCGGGGTCACGCCCGCCGCGCTGAGCGCCGGGGCGGGCGATGGCTGCGTTAACCTCGAACGCCGCATGTCCACGCCGGCCGGCCAGCTCCCCCTCCCGCAGCGCCTCGCGGCCATCCGCGACGGCCTCGCGCTGCTGCGCGCGTCCTTCGACCCGGACGCCCTGCGGGCCCGCATCGCCGAGCTCGAGGGGCGGATGCAGGCGCCGGGCTTCTGGGACGACCAGGCCACGGCGGCGAAGGTGAGCGCCGAGCACGCGCGCGCCGGGCGCCGGCTGCAGACCTTCGACGCGGTCGCGGCCGACGCGGAGGACCTCGACGGCCTCGCGGAGCTGGCCGAGGAGGACCCGGAGATCGCCGCCGAGCTCGACGAGCAGCTCGCGGGCGTCGAGGCCCGGCTGGCCGCCCTGGAGGAGGAGCGCCTGTTCTCCGGCCCCTACGACGCGGGCGACGCGCTGGTCACCGTCAACGCCGGCGCGGGCGGGACCGACGCGCAGGACTGGGCCGAGATGGTCCTGCGCATGGAGATGCGCTGGGCGGAGTCGCGCGGCTTCGACGTCGAGCTGCTGGAGGCCAGCGAGGGGGAGGAGGCGGGCATCAAGTCGGCCACCTTCCGCGTCGCCGGGGACAACGCCTACGGGCTCTTCGGCGCGGAGAAGGGGGTGCACCGGCTGGTGCGGATCTCCCCGTTCGACGCCGCCAGCCGGCGCCAGACCGCGTTCGCCGGGCTCGAGGTCTCGCCGGTGATCGAGGACGACGGCGAGATCGAGGTC